>CAXAWD010000558.1:0-2579 GCA_963972325.1 uncultured Acidimicrobiaceae bacterium | reverse complement strand
TTGGGTGGTGGTGCGTTCCCCGGTCACGCAGGCCGTTGTCGGCCGTTCGCTCGCCGGCGCTCGCTCACTCGTGTCGGGTTGTGGGTTCGAGATGTTCATGATCACATCCGGTACACGAGGCCGTTGGCGGGCTTCGGTTCGTCTTGGCGAGCGGCGAGCGCGAGGCAGAGCCCCAGCGCGTCTCGGGTCTGCTCGGGCTCGATCAGGCCGTCGTCCCACAGCCGGCTGGTGGCGTAGTACGGGTTGGACTGCGTCTCGTACTGCTCGCGCACCTCGGCGCGGAGTGCCGCGATCTCGTCGTCGGTCGTCTGGTCGCCCTGCATGCCGGCCAGGCGGATGTCGACCAGCACGGTCTCGGCGGTCTCGGCCGACATGGTGGCGATCCGCGAGTTGGGCCAGGCGAACAGGAACCGCGGCTGGAACCCTCGCCCGCACATGCCGTAGTTGCCGGCGCCGTACGCACCGCCGATCAGCACCGTGTAGCGGGGCACGGTGGCGTTGGCGACCGCAGCGACCATCTTGGCGCCGTTCTTGGCGATGCCGCCCGCCTCGGAGTCCTTGCCGACCATGTAGCCCGACGTGTTCTGGAGGAACACGAGCGGTACGCGGCGCTGCTCGCACAGTTCGATGAAGTGCGTCGCCTTGAGCGCTGCCTCGGAGAAGATGATGCCGTTGTTGGCGATGATGCCGACGAGGTGGCCGTGGATGCGGGCAAACCCCGTGACGATCGACTCACCCCAGTCGGGCTTGAACTCATGGAACCGCGACCCGTCGACCAGGCGGGCGATGATCTCGATGCCCTCGAACGGGACCCGGTCGTCGGCCGAGATCACGCCGTACAGTTCGCCGATGTCGTAGGCGGGCGGCTCGATCTCGTGGGTCCAGTCGAGCCACGGCTGCCGGTCGATGATCGAGCGTTGCGCCGTGGTCTCGCAGATCTCGCGGAGCTTCCCGTAGGCCTCCTGCTCGCTCTGGGCGATGTAGTCGCTGACGCCGGACGTGTACGTGTGGAGCTGAGCGCCGCCGAGGTCGTCGGGCTCGATGATCTCGCCGAGCGCGGCCTTCACGATCGGCGGACCGCCGAGGAAGATCCGGCCGATGCCGTCGACCATGATGACCTCGTCGGAGAGCGCCGGCACGTACGCGCCACCGGCAGTGCACCCGCCGAGCACCACCGAGAGCTGCGGCAGCCCGGCCGCCGACAAGCGGGCCTGCCGGTAGAACGAGCCGCCGAAGTGGTCTTTGTCGGGGAAGATCTCGTCTTGCAGCGGCAGGAATGCGCCGCCGGAGTCGACCAGGTAGATCACGCCGAGGTCGTTCTCGAGCGCGATGTCCTGCGCCCGGACGTGCTTCTTGATCGCCATCGGCACCAGCGACCCGCCCTTGACGGTGGCGTCGTTGGCGATGAACATCCAGGGCACCCCGTGCACCACCCCGATGCCGGTGACGATGCCGGCGCCGGGTACCTCGTCGTCGTACTGGCCCCAGCCCGACAGCGTGGACAGTTCCATGAAGGCGGTGCCTTCGTCGATCACCATGTCGATTCGGTCGCGGACCATGACCTTGCCGCGCGACCGGTGGCGCTCGATCGACCGGTCGCGGTTGCGGCCACCGTCGATCGCCCACTGCTGCCGTTCGCGCAGGGTGAGCGCCTCGCCGACGTTGTGTTCGAAGTTGGCCGCGAACCGGTCGGAGGCGACGTCGACCTTCGAGCGGATCGGCCTCATGCCGATGCTCCGTGCCAGAACTGGCGGGTGATGGCGTCGGCGAATCGGTCGAGGCCGCCTCGCTCGGGGTCGAACCACTCGACCGAGGAGTTCATGGCGCCGAACAGTGCGAGCCGGGCGACGTTGACGTCGACGTCGGTCGCGACCGAACCGGTGCTCTGGAGGTCGCGCAGCAGCGTCGTCCACCTGGCCTCGTACGCGTCGCGTGTGGGGACGAGCGCGGCGCGTACCGTCTCGGGGGCGGTGCGGAAGGTGACAACATGGGCTGCGGTGTACGGCCCGTTCTCGTAGAGCGCCGACAGGTGGGCCCGGATGTGGGCGCCGACGCGCACCGACGGATCGGCGTCACCGTGCTCGTGTTCGGCACGGTCGAACGCCTCGTGCATGACTTCGATGCCTCGCTCGAGGATCGTCGTGAGCAGTTCGTCCTTGGAGGAGAAGTGGTAGTAGAGCGACCCGGCCTTCATCCCGACGACCTCGGCCAGGTGGCGGAGTGAGGTGCCCTCGTACCCACGCCGGAGGAACAGGATCGCGGCCTCGTCGAGAATGCGGGACCGAGCGGAGTCGGCCGCCGTGTCGGACGCGGTGTCGGACGCGGCGGTGGGGACAACGAGCGGCATGCGACCGAACCTACCTAACGACCGTTAGAACGTCAAGAGATCGGATCATCGGCGCCTACGATCGTGAGCATGCCGTCCCAACCCCAGGTCGCGCTGCTCCGCGGGATCAACGTCGGCGGCCATCATGTGGTGCCGATGGCCGACCTGCGCGCGGCGCTCGAACGCGCCGGCCTGAACGATGTCCGCACCTACATCCAGAGCGGCAACGTCGTGTTCCGATCGACCGATCCCG
>CAXAWD010000557.1:0-2602 GCA_963972325.1 uncultured Acidimicrobiaceae bacterium | reverse complement strand
CCCGGGCCGATGCCCCCCCCCCCCCCCCGCAGCTGAACCCCGCCCCGATCGCGAGTTGTGCCAGGCACAACTCGCGATTCAGGACGCGTAGCCGCTGCCGGCGCCGGTGGTCACCGCCATCTCGACGGCGTCGACGACGCTCTGGATGAACGGGTAGTCGGGAGACCCGGGTGTGATCAGCGGTGGTGTGAGGCCGACCGACTCGTGGATGCCGTCGCTGTCGCCGAGTCGGTCGAGCAGATCGCTGAACTCACCCGCCGACAACGACGTCCGCATCGAGTTCTCGAGGTCGCCTGTGACCGAGCCGAACGCCCGCAGGGCATCGGTGGTCGACACCTGCGATCCGAGGGCGGCCAGCAACTGACGCTGCCGGCCCATCCGCTGATAGTCGGAGTCGCCGGACCGGGACCGCACGTAGGCGATCGCCAGCGTGCCGTCGAGGTGGACCGACCCGGGCCCGAGCGTGTCGGGCAGTTCGTGCTTGGCGCCGGGGATGGTGCCGGGCATCGGCAGCTGCTGGTCGATCTGGATGTCGACGCCGCCGATCGCGTCGATCACCTCGAGGAACCCCTGCATGTTGACGAGTGCGTAATCGTCGATCTTCACGTCGAGCGAGTAGCCGATCGCCTCGGACAACGCGACCGCTTCCGGCTGCAGGCCGTCACGGTCGTAGTACTCCATCAGCTCCTCACGAGTGGACACGTAGGGGAACACCGCGTTGGCGAGGTCGGTGAACCCGTCCGGGAACGTGTCGGCGAGCGGGCTCCCCGGCGGGAACTGCAGTCGGGTCAGGTTGCGCGGGATCGACAGGAGCGACGTGCGACCGGACGCCTCGTGCACGCTGACGATGATCATCGTGTCGGTGCGCAGCCCCCACCGACCGGGACCGGCGTCGCCGCCGAGCAGCAGGATGTTCTTGACCGAGTCGGGGTCGACCTGGTCGACGGCATCGTCGCCGGCGCCATCGCCGTCACCGCCGTCGCCGGTCACCGGCTCGAACAGCGGCTCGCCGTCGGAGGACGAGAACACGTTGCCGACCGCACCCCTCGCCTCGTTGGCCCGGGCCGCGACCCAGAGCACGGGCAGGCTCAGTGCGAGCACCACCAGCGTCGCGACCGCGGTGCGGCCCCCGATGCCGGGTGTACGCCGGAACGCGTGAGCGATCTCCGCGATCGCAGCGAGCCGAACCAGCACCGCCAGCAGCCCGACGACCACCACGCCGAGCAGGAACCGCTCGTCGAGTGCGAACCCGATCAGGTCACCGCGGTTCGCGTACGCCCAGAGCGCACCCAGCACGGGAACGACGATGCCGAACACCGACAGCAGCAGCGCGAGCGGCGGCGTCCGGCGGAATGCCGGCACCCCGGGCAGCACGATCGACATCGCCATCTGCGCGCCGGATGACCCCTCTTGGAGATCGGGGCCGCGCAAACGGTGCTCGAGATCGTCGAGACCCCGCAGGGCCTGCGTGTCGTTGCTGTCGGACATCGGTCGCGAAGCGTACGACCCGAGGATCACGAAGTGTCGTCGCGCACCGCGCGATCAGTATCCGGAGTCGGTCCCGGTGACGAGCGCCATCTGGACCGCGCCGACGATCTTGGCCATGGCGTCGTAGTCGGGGCGGCGCACGTCGACCAGTGGCGGCACGAGGCCGACCGACTCGACGATCGCGGTCTCGCCCCCGATCACGTTCAACGTCTCGGTGAGCTCGTCGGGCGTCAACGAGGTACGCAACGTGCCACCGATCGCGTCGGCGACCGCCCCGAAGGACAGCGCGACATCGGCCAACGACACCTGCCGGGCGAGCGCCGCGAGCAGATCGCGCTGGCGGCGTGCCCGCCGGTAGTCGTTGTCGCCCTTGCGGCTGCGGGCGTAGCCGAGCGCCGTGGTCCCGTCCATCTCGATCACGCCGGGCCCGATCGTGTCGGGATATTGCGTCGGCGCACCGGGCACGTTGCCGGGCATCGGGATCTCGGAGGTGAGCGTGAGGGTGACGCCGCCGATCGCGTCGATCACGTCGAGGAAGCCTTGCATGTCGACGAGCACGTAGTCGTCGATGGTCACGTCGAGGGAGTAGCCGATGCCCTGAGCGATCGCGACCACACCCGACCGGATGTCGCCCACCGAGTACGCCTCTCGGAGGCTCTGCCGAGACGACACCGTCGGGTACACCGCATTGGCGATGTCGGTGAAGCCGTACGGGTACCGCTCCTCGAGCGCGCTGCCCGGCGGGAACAACATCCGCTCGAGATTGCGTGGGATCGAGATGAGCGCGGCGCGGCCCGACGGCTCATGCAGGCTGAACAGCATCATCGTGTCGGTGCGCAGCCCGTACCGACCCGGCCCGGCGTCACCACCGAGCAGGAGCACCGTCGTGACATCGGCCAGGTCGGCCGCGCTCACCCCGGAGTCGGGACGGACGGGCTCGGGCGGCAACGTCGACGTCGTGGTGGTCACGACCACGACGACGTCGCCGACGCTGCCGCGGGGTTCGAGGTCGGGTCGTGTGGTCGTCGTCGAGCTCGAGTCCACCGCAACCGCTGCGGTGGTCGAGGGTGCGCCGACCCCGTCGTCGACCGGGCGCTCGGTGTCGTACAGCGGA
>CAXAWD010000556.1:0-2613 GCA_963972325.1 uncultured Acidimicrobiaceae bacterium | reverse complement strand
GCCGGACTACTCCTCGTTCCCACTCGCCGACGAGGAGCACATCGAGTTGTCGGTACCCGACTGGGCGGCGCCCGCTTCGGCCAGGCTCGGCGACCATCCCGACGCCGGCCGGCTGGCGGTTGTCGATGTGCCGGGCATCGTCCGACCCGACCCGTACGTCGACGAGCACGGCGAGGGCTGGGCCGACAACGATGCCCGCTTCGCCGCGTTCTCCGCCGCCGTCGCCGCGCTGGCCCGCACGCTCGAGGTCGACCTGGTGCAGCTCAACGACTGGCACACCGCGCTGACCCCGGCGTTCCTCGGCGACGGCATGCCGACCGTCATGACGATCCACAACCTGGCGCACCAGGGCTGGGCCGGTGCCGAGTGGCTGCACCGGCTCCCGACCCATCGCGACGCGTACTCGTGGGGCGACGCGGTCAACGGTCTGGCGGGCGCGATCCGGCTCGCCGACCGGGTGGTCGCCGTCAGCCCCAACTACGCCTCGGAGATCACCACCGACGCCGCCGGCATGGGTCTGCAGGAGGTGCTGGCCGGCCGTGGTGACGACCTGCGCGGCATCCTCAACGGCATCGACATCCGGGCGTGGAATCCGGCGACCGACGCCTTCGCCCCGCAGTTCGACGTGGCCGACCTCGGCGGCAAGGCCACGGCCCGTGCGGCGCTGCTCGACCGGGTCGGTTGGTCCGACACCGGCGAGCCGTTGATCGTGATGGTCACCCGGTTGGTCGACCAGAAGGGGGTCGATCTCGCGTTCGAGGCGGCCCGCTTCCTCGACGGCATGAAGGCCCGTATGGTCGTGCTCGGGTCGGGCGATCCGCGGCTCGCCGATTGGGGCTCGTGGCTGGCCGAGACGTGTCCCGAGCGGTTCTGGTTCATGAACGGCTACGACGCCCCGCTGTCACACCTGCTGTTCGCCGGCGGCGACCTGCTCCTGATGCCGAGCCGGTTCGAACCGTGCGGCCTCGCACAGATGCAGGCGATGGCCTACGGCACGATCCCGGTCGTCACGCCCGTCGGCGGCCTCGTCGACACCGTCCGCGACGCCGACGTTCACCGCGACGGCACCGGATTCGTGGCTGCCACGCTCGACGAGAGCGGTGTGGTCGATGCCCTCCATCGTGGGCTCCGAGCGTGGCGCCACGCTGGCCGCCGCACGGCGATCCAACGTCGGGGCATGACTCCCGACTGGTCGTGGGCCGACCCGGCCCGGGCGTTCCTCGACCTCTACCGCGAACTCGTCACCGACTGACCCGCGGCGGCCGCTTCACTCGACCGCGGCGGGGTCGGAAGCAGCACGAGGCGACTGCCGACGAACGCGCACGAACACCAGTGCTCCGACGGCGCCGATACCGGCGAGCGCCACGAGTTCCCACTGCCAGGCCCGGGCGGTGGCGAGCGTCCGATCGAGCCGGGAGACGTCGAGAACCGTCGGCGGTCCGAACTGCTCGGCGAGCGCCGATTCCTGTTCGGCCGTCAGGGCCCCCGAGGTGCCGCCCAGCGTCATCGAGGAGCGAAATCGTCGCTCGGATGCGGAGACCCACCAGTGGCCGATGGCGCCGGCGTCGGACACGGTGCGTCCACAGCCGGGGGTGACCACACGCCGTCCGGTGTCGTCGGGCGCCTCGCCCCAGTACCTCGTCACGATGGTGACCGAACGGTCCCCGAACCATCCGGGGGAGCGGGCGAACGTCTCGTACTCGTACACGCCGGTGACCGGCGAGGTGTCGAACTCGCCCGCCGGCTCACCAGGACGGAGGTCGTCGAGGTTCGGAATCAGCGCCAGGCTGCACGCTTGGACGGCTCCGTTTCCGATGGTGGCGATCAGCGCGCTGCCGACGAGGGCGGCCGCGATCAGCCACCCGCCGGTCCGAGACCGGCGTCGGGTTCCGTCAGGAGTGGACCGCATCGGCTCACCGTAGGTCAACGGACGGCCGTAACGCCGGACGAGCCGTCGCGGTGATGGAACCGTCAGTCGATGATGGTGTTCTTGGCGACCGCGACGACGCCGCCGTCGGAGACGGTGAAGCGTTCACGGTCGGCGTCGAGGTCGTGACCGATCTCGAACCCCGGCGGGATCACGACGTTCTTGTCGATGATGCAGCGCCGCAGCCGGGCGCCCGTGCCGATCTCCACGCCCTGCATGATCACCGAGTCCTGGATCTCCGCGTCGGACACCGTGACCCCGCCGGACAGCACCGAGTTGTTGACGATGCCGCCGGACACGATCACGCCGCTCGCGAGGATCGAGTTCGTGATCCGGCTCGGACCGCTGTCGCCGTCGGTGATCTTGGCCGGCGGCTCGGTCAGCGTGCGGGTGAAGATCGGCCACTGGTGGTTGTAGAGGTCGAACGCGGGCATCCGTGCCACCAGATCCATGTGGGCGTCGAAGTACGAGTCGAGGGTGCCGACGTCGCGCCAGTAGTGGTCTTCCACGCCGGACTCACCCGGTACGACGTTGGTGGTGTAGTCGTACACGTGCGCCTGCCCCGAGGCGACGAGCTTCGGGATGATGTCGCCGCCGACGTCGTGCTTCGATCCGGCGTCGGACGCGTCGGAGGTCATGATGTCGCGGAACACCTCTGCGTCGAAGATGTAGTTGCCCATCGACGC
>CAXAWD010000555.1:0-2621 GCA_963972325.1 uncultured Acidimicrobiaceae bacterium | reverse complement strand
CGCCTTCCGACCTCAGCGAGTACGATCGCGTTCGCTGCGGTCGAGTCGGCGACGCTGCCGTCGCCTCGGCTCAGCTCGGCCATCGACAGCGTGATCGCGTCGACGTCGGCGAGCCCCGACGCGAGCGCAGCCACGTAGACGCCGGTGTCGCCGAGCCACGTCGACAGCGCCTTCGAGCCGATCAGCACGACGCCGTAGAGCAGACCGAACTGGATCGCCGGCCCGATGCTGAACGGGTTGGAGAAGCGCTGTTCGTCGTCCTCGGAACGGTCGTCTGCCGCCGGCCGGCGCAGCGAGACCAGGGCGGCGTACCCAGCGGTGACCGCCAGCCCCGCACCGATCGGGAGCCAGATGTCGTAGAGCAGGTCGCGGTTGACGACGCCGACCTCGACGAGCACTCGCCCGTACATGATCGTCCACGCGAGGAGCAGCGCCGAGGCGAGCGCGCGGAGCAGGCCGGCGCTCGACTTGCTCCGTTCACTCATCGTGAGCGTGACCGCGGTCGACGACACGAGGCCGCCGAGGATGCCGGTCAGGCCGATGCCACGGCGCGGCCCGACGATCTTGATCAGGACGTATCCGAGGAACGACAGGCCGAGGATGAACACGACCATCAGACCGACCTTGAAGGGGCTGGCGGCGTCGAACGGTTCGGGGCCGATCGGTTCACGGGGCAGCACCGGGAGAATCAGCGCGACGAGCACCGCGAACTGGAGCGTCGCTTTGACGTCGGCTTCGTCGATGTTGTCGACGAACCGCTCGGTGAACGGTTTGGACGCGAGCAGCACGGTGGTCGCGACGGCGACGGCGGCGGCGGTCGACAGCTCGCCGACGCCGGCGAGCCCGCCCGCGAAGAACGTGACGATCGCGGCCGCCTCGGTGGTGAGGCCGAGACCGCCTTCGCGCACGGCCGCGAGGTAGCCGACCGTGACCACGGCGCCGAGCGTGGCCAGCCCGATGGCGAACACGAGCGGGCTGTCGAATGCCGTCGCCGCGATCGCGCTCAGGCCGCCGGTGAGGCCGAACAGGGCGAACGTGCGGGTGCCGGCGAACAGGTCGTCGGGGGCGTGCTGCTTCGCGAACTGTCGCTGCAGCCCGACGAGCAGTCCGACGGCGAGCGCCGTGCCGAGGCGCGCCATCGACTCGTCGATCTCGAGCCCGGCCCCGTCGCCGTCGACCAGGCCGAGCAGGGCAGCGGACGCGATCGGCACGTCGTCGACGGTACCCAATGCAGCAATCCGTCGTGGCCCCGGCAGGGCGAACCCACGTGATCGGGTCGTCGATTGGGCATGATGGAGCGGTGCCCGAGCCGCTGCGCATCGCCTACACCCTCGAGCAGTGCTGGCACCGGGTTCCCGGCGGCACGGCCACTGCGACGCTCGAGGTGGTTCGTCGGCTGGCCGAGCGGCCGGATGTCGAGGTGGTCGGGGTCGCCGGTCGCCACCGTCGGCCCCCAGCGCCCGCGTTCGTGCCGCCGATCGAGGTCCACTCTCTTCCGTTGGGTCGCCCCCTGCTCTACGAGACCTGGAACCGGTTCGAGTGGCCGCGCGTCGAACGCGCCTCGGGCCATGTCGACGTCTGTCACTCGACCACGGCGATCCCGGCAGCCACGGAGCGTCCTCACGTGGTGACGATCCACGACATCGCGTTCGTCGACACGCCCGAACGGTTCACGAGCCACGGCGTTCGCGTGATGCGACGAGGTCTCGACCGTTGTCGCGCCGCCGACCTGGTGCTGTGTCCCAGCCGAGCCACGCTCGACCGACTCGTCGAGTACGGGTTCCCGTCTGATTCGATCCGCGTCGTGCCGTGGGGCGTCGCCGCCGAGTCCGTCGACGACAGCGATCGGGAGCGCGTGCGTTCCCGATACGGCCTGCCCGACGAGTTCGTGCTCTTCGTGGGCACGATCGAACCGCGCAAGAACCTGCCGGCGTTGGCTGCGGCCGCCGCCCGGTCGGGCAGACCGGTCGTCGCCGCCGGGGCTGCCGGATGGGGCGACGCAGGCGGCGCCGCGGGCGACGTCCGATTCCTGGGGTTCGTGTCGCCCACCGACCTCCCGGCGCTCTACGGCCTCGCGTCGGTGTTCGCGTACCCGAGCCTGGCCGAAGGCTTCGGGTTGCCGGTCGCCGAGGCGATGGCCTACGGCACGCCCGTCGTCACGAGTTCGGGCACCGCGACCGAGGAGGTCGCGGCAGGGGCCGCAGTGCTCGTCGACCCCGCCGACGTCTCGTCGATCGCCGACGGTCTCGATGATGCGTTCGCCCGGACAGCCGAACTGTCACGGCTCGGCTTGGCTCGCGCCGCCGAGTTGTCGTGGGACCACACGGTCGACGCCACCGTCGACGCCTACCGGGAGGTCGCGGCGTGAGGGTCGCGGTCAACCTGACCTGGCTGACGCCCGGGCGAGTCGGCGGTTCCGAGGAATACCTCACGCGCCAGTTGCTCGGCATCGATCCCGGTGCCTTCGACATCGATCTGTTCGCCGAGCGGGCGTTCGGGCCGGCGCATCCGGACCTGGTCGACCGGTTCCGGTTCCGGCCGATGCCGGTCGCCGGCAATCGGGTCACGCGCATCGTGCTCGAGCACACGTGGCTCGCGATGCGGGCCCGCGGGACCGACGT
>CAXAWD010000554.1:0-2631 GCA_963972325.1 uncultured Acidimicrobiaceae bacterium | reverse complement strand
CGCCACTTCGCGCAGATCGACGGCATCGTCGAGGCGTGGCGTGTGCTGGCACCGCTGCTCACCGACCGACCCGACGTGCAGCCGTACGAGCCGGGTTCGTGCGGGCCCGCTGCCTCGCCATTCGACACATGAGTACCGAACTCGAGCGCTACGCAGCGATCGGCGACATGCGGACACTCGGCCTGGTCGCCGATTCGGGCAGCCTCGACTGGTGGTGTTGGCCGCGCTTCGACTCCCCGTCCGTGTTCGGGCGACTCCTCGACGACGACGGCGGCCACTGGCAGGTCGAGCCGGCCGAGACCGTCGTGGCCAGGCGCCAGGTGTACCTGTCGGCCACAAACGTGCTGGTCACGCGCATGCACACCGACGCCGGCGTGCTCGAGCTCGACGACCTGATGTCGGTCGGCGAGGATCGGATGATCATCCGTCGTGCCCGGTGTGTGCGCGGCACCGTCGACGTGCGCAGCAGCATGGTCGTGCGCCCCGACTACGGACGCGCCGACGCCCGCTTCACCGAGAACGACGACGGCACCGTCGCCATCGAGCTCGGAGACGCTCCGCCTCTCTCCGCGTCGGCGTCCGTGCCGCTCGAGGTACACGACGACGTCGTACGAAGTTCGTGCGTCTTGGGCGAAGGAGACAGCGTCTGGTTCGCACTCGGGGTCGGCGGCTCCGAGCTCGACATCGACGCGATCATCGCCGAGACCGTCGACTACTGGCAGTTCTGGACTGCCCGCAGCACGTATCGCGGACGGTGGCGCGAAGCCGTCGAACGCTCCGCGCTCGTGCTCAAGCTGCTCACGTCGATCGACACCGGCGGGCTGATCGCCGCCGGCACCACGAGCCTGCCCGAGGTCGTCGGCGGCGAACGGAACTGGGACTACCGGTACGTGTGGATCCGCGACGCCGCGTTCACGCTGTACGCGTTCCTGGAGCTGGGTTATGCAACCGAGGCGGCGGCGTTCACCGATTGGCTCACCGACCGACTCGCCAACTGCGCCGACCGGTGCACCGCCGCCGATCGCCCTCCGCTCTCGCCGCTGTACGACCTCGACGGCAACGACGACCTCGCCGAGGAGACGCTCGATCACTGGGATGGCTGGGCCGACAGCCGGCCGGTGAGGATCGGCAACGCCGCCAGCGCTCAGATGCAGCTCGACATCTACGGCGAGCTGATCGACTCGGTGTACATCGCCGACAAGCAGAGCGATGGCGTGAGCCTCGCCACCTGGCGCCATGTGTGCACCCTCGTCGACTGGGTCGTCGAGCACTGGGACCAGCCCGACGACGGGATGTGGGAGGCCCGCAACGGCCCCCGCCGCTACACATCGTCGTTGCTGATGTGCTGGGTGGCCGTCGAACGAGCGATGCGTATGGCCCGGCGGCGAGGCCGTCCCGGCGACCTGGTCACCTGGCAACAGGCACGCGACGAGATGCACGCCACACTCGTCGACCGCGGCTTCTCCGACGATCTCGCAGCGTTCACCCAGACACTCGACGGCGACACACTCGACGCATCGGTCCTCCTGATGCCGCTCGTCAAGTTCGTCGCGCCGACCGATCCGATGTGGACCGGCACTCTCGACGCGATCGGTGACCAACTCGCCCACGGCCCACTGGTCGACCGGTACGACCCCGAGGCGATGGACGACGGGCTCGCCGGCGACGAGGGGTCGTTCACCATCTGCTCGTTCTGGTACGTCGAGGCACTCAGCCGGAGCGGCAAGGTCGACGAGGCCCGTCGCCACTTCGACCGCCTGCTGACCTACGCGTCCCCGACCGGCCTCTTCTCCGAAGAGATCGGCCCGAACGGCCGACTCCTCGGCAACTTCCCGCAAGCGTTCACCCATCTGGCGTTGATCAGTGCCGCCGTCAGCTTGGACGAGAACCTGGCAACGAGGAACCCATCATGATCACGCCGACGCCCGCACCACCGACCACGTTGCTCGCCGTGGAGACCGGCGACTGGATCCGGGGCGGCGTCACCGTGGCCGCCGGCATCATCGGTGCCATGGCGATCGCCGCCGTCGTGCGCCGCCTGATGCACGGCAAGAGCCAGATGGTCGCGTCGCTGTTGGCTCGGACGTTCGGCGCGATCGTCGCGGTGATGGGTCTGGTCTACGGCCTGAACCAGGTCGGGGTCGCGATCGGCCCGCTGCTCGGAGCCCTCGGCGTCGCCGGCTTCGCGGTCGCGTTCGCCCTGCAGGGCATCCTCGCGAACACGCTCGCCGGCGTGCTGATCCAGATCCGTCGGCCGTTCGAGATCGGTCACCTCGTCAAACTCGGCGACTACCACGGCCGGATCGACGACGTGACACTGCGTACCGTCGTGATGACGTCCGTGACCGGCGAGCAGGTGATCATCCCGTGCGCCACCGTGATCGACGAGACGATCGAGAACTGGACGGCGAACCGGTATCGGCGGGCCGACGTGATCGTCGGCATCGGTTACGACGCCGACGTCGACGAGGCGATCGAGGTGCTCACGACGGCGATGCGTGGCATCGACGGAGCGCTCACCGACCGACCGAACAAGGTCGTGGTCGACGGTTTCGGTGGAAGCAGCGTCGACATCCGGCTCCTCGTCTGGCACGACCTCGAGTCGGTGCACTTCCTCGACTTCCGGCATCG
>CAXAWD010000553.1:0-2637 GCA_963972325.1 uncultured Acidimicrobiaceae bacterium | reverse complement strand
CCGGGCCGGCCCGCCCCACAGCGCCCGACATGACCATCCGGTCGATCCGACCCGACGATCCGTCGAGTCGCTCGGCGAGCGCATCACGCAACGACCCGACGCCCGAGCGCGCCGGGCCGGTCGCCCCCGACACGCTGGCCGGCCCGACGTTCGAGTTGCCGGTCTCCGACACACCGTTCGGCGACGACTTCCTCGACCCTCGCGAACTCGCGACCGGCGCCGGTGCGACGACTCCGCACGCGCCTCGGCCGCCGATCATCGACACGCCGGACACCACCTCGCTCGACGACGTGATGGACGGAGTGGCGGACGGAGTGGTGGACGGTGTGGTGGACGGTGTGGACGACGTCGTGGACGACGCGACCGACCTGACCGACGACCTGCTGACCGGCGTGACCGACAGCCTCACGACGACGGTCGGCGGCGTGACCGGGATCGCCGACGGACTCCTCGGGGGCACGGTGCTCGGTGACGCCACCACCGCCGTCGGCGAGACGATCGAGCACGTCGTCGCCGACACGACGGACATCGTCGACACGGTCGCAGGTACGGCGACCGACACCATCGCCGAACTGACCGACGAGGTCGGTACGGTCATCGAGCCCGTCGACACCCTGGCCGGCGACGTACTCACCACGGTCGACGACATCGTCGACCCCGGTCCGCCGACGACGCCGAGCGGCGACCCGGCGGACCTCGGTGCCACCCTCGACGACGTGGACGGTCTGGTCGACGACGTGGTCGACGACGCGCTGGACGACACCGTCGAGATCGCCCTCGGACCGCTCGGCGGCCTCGGCCTCTTCGGCGACTGAGACCGCCTCCGCCTCGGCGACCCTCGTCAACCGCCGAGCAACCGCGCCACGAACGGGCCCCGATGCGCTCCGACGCACCCAGGCGAGCACGTTCGGACGACGTTCTCCGATGATTTTCAACGCTCTGAGCTGGGGCGACGCGGAAACCTCGAAAATTCCTCGACTTTTCTTCGCGTCAGCCGTGATGACCACCGGCCTGGTGGGTGTGCACCGGTGAGAAGAACAACTTCTCACTCACTCACTCACAAGGAACGGGCACCATGGACACCAAGAACCATCCACTCACT
Source organism: uncultured Acidimicrobiaceae bacterium (assembly GCA_963972325.1). Classification (GTDB taxonomy): domain Bacteria; phylum Actinomycetota; class Acidimicrobiia; order Acidimicrobiales; family Ilumatobacteraceae; genus Ilumatobacter. The sequence goes on along the minus strand of CAXAWD010000553.1, from coordinate 1,535 downwards.
GCCACCCGGCGGAACACCATCCTCCGAACGCTCGCCGTCCTCGGCGTGGTGGGCACGTCGATCGGCGTCAGCTCCGGCGTGGCCTCGGCCGAGCCGATGCCCGAGAACCCGCTCTGCCAACTGTTGAACAGCTGTGAGGACGACGGCGACGACAGCGAGCCCGGCGACGAGCCCGACATCGACCTCGGCATCATCGAGATCGATCTCGGCACCGACCCGGAACCAGAAGCAGACCCGGACCCTGTGCCGTCGAACCCGCTCGACGGTCTCGGCGATCTCGTCGACCTCGGCGACCTCGACGACCTCGGTGACCTCGGTGACCTCGGTGACCTCGACCCGACCATCACGCTGACCGACGAACTGCTCGGCGACGGCAACGAAGCGTCGGTCGGCGTCGATGTCGACACCGACGACGGCCTCACCGTCACGCCGGAGGTCGACGCCGACGTCGAGGCCGGCGACCTGGACATCGATCTGCACCAGGATGTGGTCGCAACGGTGAGCGACGACGGCGGCCTGATCGTCAACGTCGACGCCGACAACAGCACGCACGTCAGTGCCGGTGATCTCACGGTCGTCGACAACGACGCCGCCGTGTGCGGCGTGCAGGTCGTGGTCACCGGCAGCGGTCACCGCACCTGCGACGACCCCGGTCTCAGCCTGGGCAGCGGCGACGACGCCCTGCTCGACCTCGACGCCGTCGAGTCGATCTGCGGTGTGCACGTCGGCGTGCTCGGCGATTCCTCGGTCGATTGCGCCCCCGACGGGACCAGCCAGAACCCCGGTTCGACCGACCTGCTCGACGGCGACGTGTTCGCCGCCCTCTGCGGCTTCGAGGTCGCCATCATCGGCAACACCAGCACCAACTGCGGCGACACCCCGACGACCGACATCGGCGCATGCCTCGGGATCGCCCAGCTGTGCGAGAGCCTGATCGACATCGACGGCACGCTGGGCCTCTGCGGCCTCGGCATCTCCGTGATCGGCACCACCGACACCACCTGCGACGACGCGGCGAACGGCGACGACGACGGCGACGACGGCGACGACGGCGACGACGACGGCGACGACGGCGACGACGACGGCGACGGCGATGATGGCGACGACGACGGCGATGATGACGGCGACGACGACGGCGACGACGGCGACGACACCGGCAGCGGTGCTCCGAGCAACGGCGGCGACGACCAGACCGCCACCGACGGCGGTCCGACCGGCTTCAGCAGCAGCCCGGCCTCCGGCTCGGGCGGCCTGCCGCTGACCGGTGGCTCGGTCGCCCTCACCCTCCTGCTCGGCACGGCACTGTCGCTGACCGGGTTCGGACTGCGCCGGAGCTCGCTCCGGGCATAGTCCCACAGATCGCCGACGGGACGCCCGCACCCCGTCGACGAAAACCGATCCCGGGCACGAGACCATCTCGTGCCCGGGATCGCCGCCTTTTCCAGCCGAGTTCGTCGCTTCTTGAAAGTCGGGCGCGTTCCCCGTACAGTGTTGGGCGTGAACGCACCGCGCACCCTCCTTCTGCTTATGTAGGG
>CAXAWD010000552.1:0-2646 GCA_963972325.1 uncultured Acidimicrobiaceae bacterium | reverse complement strand
GGATCGGTTCGCCCGCGGTCGTCACCCCACCGGGTGGTCGGCGTGACGCATCCAGGCCCCGACGGCATCGAACCATGTCGCGTTCTCGGGTGACAGGGTCCCAGGTTCGCGACGCAGTCGCTCGGGTGGGGTGGGCCGGTCGGGGTGTGTCGCGGGTTTGGGTGTGGGGGTCCCGGGTTCGCGACGCGGCCGCGCGGGTGGGGCGTGTCGCTGAGTTGGGGTTGGGGGTGACAGGAGCGCGACACGGCTGTGCGGGCTCAGGGCACGTTCCCGCGGAACCACGCGGTCGTGCGGGGCGGTCGTGCGGGCAGCGGCTACCCGTGGCCGTGTCGCGAGCCGGGTCCGCCGACCGGCGTCGCGACACGGCCGGGGCCGCTTGGGAACTGGGTGGGTCAGGCGCCGACTTGGCTCTGGGCCCGCTCACGCAGCAGCGCGAGCTCGACCAGGGCGATCAGGCCGTTCTTGACGTCGGCTCGTTCGCGGGCGTCGCAGAACAGCATCGGCACGTTGCCGTCGACCTGAACCGCTTCGCGGATCGCCTCGAGCTCGTGCGTCTTCTGTCCGTCGAACGGGTTGACCGCAACGATGAACGGCATGCTGCGCGCCTCGAAGTAGTCGATCGCGGCGAAGCAGTCGCCGAGGCGGCGGGTGTCGGCCAGGATCACGGCCCCGATCGCGCCTCGTGACAGTTCGTTCCACATGAAGTGGAAGCGTTCCTGGCCGGGGGTGCCGAACAGGTACAGCACGATCTCGGGCGTGAGCGAGATGCGACCGAAGTCCATCGCGACCGTGGTGGTCTCCTTGGTCGACACCTTCGACAGGTCGTCGACCTCGGCGGATGCGGTCGTCATCATGGCCTCGGACCGGAGCGGCTCGATTTCCGAGATCGTGTTGACGAACGTCGATTTGCCGACACCGAAGCCGCCGGCAACGACGATCTTGACCGGGATCTTGCCCGGTGCAGCGGTGGGATCAGAGGTTGCGGACACCGTCGAGCACCCTTTCCAGGAGACTTCCGAAGTTCTGTGTGGTGACGGGCTGGTGGAGGACCACGGCGCCGTCGGAGATGAGGTCGGCAACGAGCACGCGGGCGACGCCCAGCGGGAGCTCGAGCCGTGCGGCCAGTTCGATGAGTGCCATCGGGGTCTGCACCAGCTCGATCAGCCGGGCGGCCTCCCACCGGTAGGCGCCGAGGTGATGCGACGCACGGGTACTCGCCTGGATCTGCGATTCGAGGCCGATCTCGACCTCGCCACCCGTGCGTCCGCCGGTGATGGCATACGGTCGAATCAGACGGCCGGTGTCTTCGGCGTCGTCATCGGCGTCGATGTCATCGCCGAGGAGTTCGGTCTCGTCGATCATGGTCACCCCCTGGAGAGCATGAGGCTCTTGAGTTCTTCTCGTACCTCGGGGGTGAGCACGTCGCCTGCGCGGTCGGCGAAGACGGCGATCTCGTATCCGATGGTGCCGATGTCGGCGTTGGCGCCGGTGACGACGCACATGAGCGACCCGTCCCGGATGCCGGTGACGAACATCCAACCCTGTTCCATCTCGACGATCACGTTCGACACGGCGCCGGCGCCGAAGCGTCCGGCCGATCCGTAGGCGAGCCCGATCATTCCGGACGCCACGGCGGCGAGCCGCTCGCCGGCTTCACGGTCGACCCCGTCGGAGACGGCGAGTGGGAGCCCATCGGACGAGACCACGACGGCCTGTCGAACGGCCGCGACCTGCTGGACGAATCGTCCAACGAGCCAGTTGAGGTTCTGTGCTGCTGCGTTCATCGGGCGTCTCCTCCGAGATCGTGGTTCTGGTCGGTGTAGATGTCGGTGCCGCCGGTGTTGTCGCCGGCTGCGTTGGTGAACTCGGACTGGAAGGCGCGGAGTCGGTCACGCAGGGCGCTCGGGTCGACCCGGCTCTGGGTGACGGGCAGGGGCGCGTCGGCCATCGGAGCCTGTTCGCCGCCTCGGTCGCGGGTCGGCAGTGCACCGGCCTGGGGTGCGTTGACGGAGGCTCGTCCGCTGTCGAACGCGGAGAGCGCGGCTTGCAGTGCGCCCGGTTCGCTGGTGGCGACCGGTGCTTCGTCGGCGGCGCCGGCGGTCATCGCGAGGCGGTCGGGTCCGTCGGGTCCGGTGCCGCGCTGCGTGCGGGTCGGCAGTGCGGGAGCACTGTCGGTGGTGGGCGTCGGTACCGGTGCGGGGCGGGCCGTGGCCGGGGTGACCGGCCGCTGGGCGAGCCCGTTGGCCGTGATCGGCGGTGCCGGTGGCACGTCGAACTCGGAGCGGACGGGGGCGGGCGGTGGCAGGTCGATCGTCGACGCCGTCGCCGGTTCGGGTGCGGGCTCGACGACCGGTTCGGCCGGTGCCGGGGTGGCGTCGAGGCTCGGGAGCGCCGGTGCCGGTGCCGGGGTGTCGGCAGGGGCGGCGATCGTCGGTTCGGTCGGGGCGCTGGTGTCGAGGGCCGAGAGGTCGAGCGACATCTTGGTCCAGTCGGATGCGTCCGGTGCGCTCGCGGCGGCCGGCTCGGGAGCGACGATCGGCTCGACCGCGGCGGGTGCCTCGATGGATGCCTCGGCGGGTGCTTCGGCGACGGTCGGTTCGGTCGGGGCGCTGGTGTCGAGGGCCGAGAGGTCGAGCGACATCTTGG
>CAXAWD010000551.1:0-2650 GCA_963972325.1 uncultured Acidimicrobiaceae bacterium | reverse complement strand
TGTCGGCAACCCCCATCGCGACAACCTGCACAACCTGGCGATCGCCCGGTCGGTGGCGATGCTACGCCCCGGCGGCATCGCCGCGGTGATCACGTCGCGGTTCTCGCTTGATTCCAACAAGGCGGACTGGCGGCAACGCCTTGCCGTGGAAGTCGACCTGGTCGCGGCGATGCGATTGCCGTCGCGCACGCACCGCGAAGCAGGCACCGATGTGGTCACCGACTTGTTGATCCTGCGTCGTCCGCGGCCCGGCGAGCAGCGGCCCGAACCGACGTGGCTGGACGTCGAGCGGGTCGAACTCGACGCCGACACGACCACGACCATCAACCGCTACTGGTCCGAGTGCCCCGACCATGTGCTCGGCACCGTCGAACCGGGTGGTGCCTACCGACGAGAGAACTTCACCGTCACCGCTGGCCAACCCGCTCACCTCGCGCTCACCGACGCGCTCCGTGGCGTCGAGGTCGACTGGTCGCCGACCGGTACAGCGCCGGCGGTCGACGCAGCCGAACCCGTCGCCGTGCGCACCACGACAGGTCGGGCGTTGCCGGCGGGGTCGATCGTGATCGACCAGCGCTCGGTCACGGGGTTCTCACGCGACGGGCGGGAGCATCCATGCGCGGCCAAGAACCGAGACCAGCTGCGATTGCTCGTGACGATGCGTGACCGAGTCCTCGAGTACCTCGACGCGCCGACTGACGACGCCCGCAACGAACTGGCCGACCTGTACGAGACGTACCAGGACATCTACCAGCGTCCGCTGAACGCGTTCGACCTGGTCGAGATCAAAGCACCCAAGCAGCGCGTGACCGGCGACGACGACGTCGACGATGAGACCGGGGAACGCATCAGCTCCCGCCGGCGCTACCCGAAACTCGAAGGTTTCCGAACCGATCCGTCGTGGTGGTCGGTCGCCGCGATCGAGACCTTCGACGACGACACCGGCGACGCCCACCTCGCGCCAATGCTGCAACGCCCGGTCCTCGAGGACCGCGACGAGTCCTGGCCGGCATCGGCGGCAACGATCGAACAGGCCGCCGCCAACTCACTCGCCCGCTGGCATCGCGTCGACCCCGACTACGTCGCGGCCCAACTCGACATCGACCTCGCCGCCGCTGAGATGCAGCTCGCCGCGATCGCCTACCGGACCCCGGCAGGGGAGTGGGAGTTGTCTGCCCACTATCTGTCCGGTGACGTGGTGGGCAAACTCGACGACGCGATCTCCGTAGCGGCTGATGATCCATCGTTCGACCGCAACGTCGACGCGCTGCGCGCCGCCCAACCGACACCGTTGACGGCGGCGGAGATCTCACCGGAGTTCGGCGTCACCTGGCTCGACGCCGACGACATCGCCGCGTTCATCGACGACCACGACGGTGGTTCCGTGACCGTCAAGTATCACCCACCGACGGGTCAATGGTCCTTCGACGGCTGGGCGCCCGCCGGCCCGGCCCGGTTCCGCACCGATCGGCACACCATGGCCGAACAGGTGATCCGGGCCTGCAACGCAAAACCGGTCACCGTCCACACCAAGGTCGAGTCCGGTGACCGTGAGATCTCGGTGATCGACCCCGACGCAACCGCGGCGGAGCAGTTGTGTCGGGACAACCTGACCGAAGCACTCCAAGTGTGGTGCTGGGCCGACCCAGACCGCGCAACCCGCCTGGCGGGTCGTTACAACAGGCTGTTCAACCGGTACCGAGCCGAGCAGTGGGACGGATCACATCTCACCCTGCCCGGCCTGGCAGCGGACTTCACGCCGCGACCCCATCAGAAAGATGTGGTGTGGCGCATCCTCGCCTCGGCCGACCGAGGGGTGCTGATGGCGCACGGCGTCGGAGCGGGCAAGACCGCAGCGATGATCATCGCCGCCCAAGAAACCCGCCGCACCGGGCGGATCGACGGGACCGCACTGTTTGCGGTGCCGGGCAACATGGTCGAACAGTTCGCCCGCGACTACCTCAAGTTGTATCCGGCGGCGCGGGTGTTGACCCCGCACGGAGCGACACAGAAAGATGCCGTGCGCGAGTTCGCAGCCCGCCTCGCGACCGGCGACTTCGACGCCGCGATCTGTTCCCACAACCACCTCAAGACGATCCCGCTGTCACCCGACGTCGAACGCGACGTACTGACTCGACGCCTCGCCGACTTCGAGTCGTTCGACCCGTCAGACACGCTGTCGCGATCCGCGGCGAAGCGGTGGGCACGCCAACTCGAGAAAGAGCGCGCCCGACTCGCCGAACTCAAGACCGCCGTCGAAGACCCGGCCGTCACCTACTTCGATCGGATGGGCGTCGGGATGCTCGTCGTTGACGAGGCACACCTGGCGAAGAACATTCGACTGAACACCCAACGCCAAGGGCTGCCGATGCCGGACGGATCACAGCGAGCCGAAGCGATCCTGGCCCGCACCGACTTCATCCGCTCCCGCCACGGCGACGGAGCGATCGTGATGGCCACGGCGACACCGATCACCAACTCCCCAGCAGAGATGTGGGTCGCGGCCCGACTCGTCGCCCCGCACGCCCTCGAAGAATCCGGGCTCGAACACTTCGACGCGATGGCCGCCAACTTCCTCGCACCCGTCGAAACCGTCGAACACGACGCCGGAGGCAAGCTGCGCGTCGTCACCCGGCTCGGCGAATACAAG
>CAXAWD010000550.1:0-2655 GCA_963972325.1 uncultured Acidimicrobiaceae bacterium | reverse complement strand
CCGGCGGAGTGTGTCGAGGTTCGTCCGCAGGCTCGTCAGCGGGGTACGCAGCTCGTGTCCTGCATCCTGCACCAGCCGCCGCTGCTCGTCCTTGGACCGCGCCAACGCGGCGAGCATACGGTCGAACGCCACACCGAGCCGGCCCACCTCGTCGCTGCCCTCCTCACCGACGGCGACATCGAGACGGCCGGTGCTCTCCACGTGCTCCGCCGCGGCGGTGAGCCGTCGGAGCGACGCCGTCGCCCGGCCGGAGATCCACAGGCCGAGCGCGATCGCCGCGCCGGAGACCAACCCGGCGATCAGGAGTGTGCGCACTCGCAGATCGGCGAGGATCCGTTCGGTCTCCTCGAGCGACCGCCCGACCTGCACCGCTCCGCGCGGGACGCCGAGGGTCCGAACCCGGTAGGTGCCGTCGGCCGTGTCGACCGTGGAGAACGCGGTCGCGCCACGGATGCCGAGCACCTCGCCACCCGGATCCGAGAACGGGATGGGGCTCGGGAACGTCGAGCCGGCGATCGTTCCGTCGAGCAACACGATCTGGGCGTCGAACCCGATCAACGGGCCTCGATCGGGTACACCCTGCTGCCCGATGAGTCGACCGTCGATCGCGGCGAGCGACCGGTCGATCTCGTCGTACAGCTGGCTGCGGGTCGAGCGGTAGCTCACGGTGCCGAACGCGATCGCGGTCACGGCGACGATCGCAGCCAGTGCCAGCGAGAACTTCCAGCGCAGACTCACGCTGCATCCGATCGGGCGACGTACCCGACCCCGCGAACGGTGTGGATCAGGCGCTCGGCACCGTCGATCTCGGTCTTCCGCCGGAGGTAGCCGATGTAGACCGCGAGGTTCTTCGAGTCCGGTCCGAAGTCGTAGTGCCAGATCCGCTCGTAGATCGTCGAGTGATCGAGCACGACGCCAGCGTTACGGACCAGCAGTTCGAGCAGGTCGAACTCGGTCTTGCTGAGCTCGATCTCGAGGCCGGCGCGGGTGGCGCGTCGCCCGGCGAGGTCGAGGCGGAGATCCGCGAGTTCGAGCGTCGACTCCTCCTGCCCGCCGTCGATGGCGTTGCGTCGACGAGCCAGCGCTCGCATCCGAGCGAACAGTTCGTCGAGGTCGAACGGTTTGGGAACATAATCATCCGCTCCCGCATCCAGCCCGGCCACACGATCGCTGGTCTCGGTGCGAGCGGTCAACATCAGGATCGGGACGTCATTGCCCTCGGCCCGCAACACCCGGCACGCGGTCAGCCCGTCGATGACCGGCATCGACACATCGAGCAGCACGATCTCGGCCGGGTGGGAGCGCAGGTGTTCGAGCGCCTGCGCACCGTTGGTCACGGCTGTGACCTCGTGGCCCTCGAGGGTGAGAGCGCGCGCCAGAGATTTTCGAACGGCACGGTCGTCTTCTCCCAACAGCACTTCCACGGGTACGAGTACACCAGAATCACGTGAGAGATCGGTGAGAATGTGCAGATGCGCTCTCTGCTGATCGTCGCCGCCGGTGGTGCCGTCGGTGCGACGAGCCGATGGGGCATCGCCGAACTGGTCACCGGCACCACCCGCGGATTTCCCTGGTCGACGTTCATCGTCAACGTCGTCGGCTGCGCGTTGATCGGACTCGCGACGCGTCGGCTGGCTCGCGATTCGGACGCCTGGCTCGGTGTGGTGGTCGGCGTCCTCGGCGGTTTCACGACCTTCTCCACCTTCGCGGTGGAGACACGAGGGTTGCTCGACGGCGGGCAGGGCGGCACCGCCCTGGCGTATGTCGGTGCATCGCTGATCGTCGGGTTGGGCGCCGTCGAACTCGCGCGGGGCGAGGTCGACCCGTGATCGTGATCTGGTTCGTGTTGGTGGCCGCAGGGGGCGCGATAGGCCGCCATCAGGTCAACCGCCTGGGCACCGGGTGGCGCGGCACGATGGCACTCAACGTGTTCGGAGCGTTCGCTCTCGGGCTGCTGGCGGCCTCCGATCCCGGAGGCACCACCCTGACGATCCTCGGCACCGGCCTGTGCGGAAGCCTCACCACCTTTTCCACGTTCGCGCTGGAGTTCACCGAAGCCCCCAGGCGGACCCGGTTGGTGATCCTCGTCGGGACGGTGACGCTCGGCCTCGGAGCGGCTGCACTCGGCTACTCGCTCGGCTGACCCGGCGCAGCGGCGTCAGACCGGTTCGGCAGCGCCCGGCCACCGTGCGGTGACCACGTGCTGTACGAACGCCGGAGGGTGCTGTTCGAGCCACGCGGCGAGTTCGTGGTCACGCGACTCGGGGAGGCAGAGCCGACGACGCGCGGTGGGCACGAAGACGGCGGGGTCATCGGCGGGGCCCGACAATCGTGCTCGACGACCGACCTCGATCTCCGGGTCGAGACCGATCTCGCGCAGCACTGCGACGAAGTCGTCGGCGGTCGGGCCCGGCGGGCGCACCACGCCCCAGAAGTGCTGCCACGCCTCCGACCACGCCGACATCGGATGCACCGTCGGGAGTTCGACCACGACGGCGAGGCGGGCGTGATCGGTGAGCGCCACCACGAACGGCATGATGTCGGCGACGTTGTAGGCGACGTGGTGGCAGACGACCACGTCGGCTACCGGCGTGTGGCCGGCCACCTCGGGCCAGTCGCCGTGCACGGTGCGACGGGCGCCGCCCGCCGCGGCGG
>CAXAWD010000549.1:0-2669 GCA_963972325.1 uncultured Acidimicrobiaceae bacterium | reverse complement strand
CTTCGACGTGTACCCGTACGCGGCGAGCAGTAGCGGTTTCGCCCAGTGCATCCCGACATGGGCGCAGTCCGGCGGCACGCAGGCGCTGCTGCAGCGTCTGCGCAACCCGATAGAGCGCGCCCAGATCCGGGCCGACATGCTCGAGGAGGGGCTCTTCCGCGGCTGGCCGTGGTTGTGGGACCGGCTCCAGGTCAGTGCTGCGCACACGCGCGAAGTCAGCGAGTTCGAGGGCATGTCGTTCGAACAGGCGGGCGAGAAGATGGGGCTCGAACCGATCGACGCAGCGCTCACGCTGATGGAACGCGACGAGGCGAAACTACGCATCATCTTCTACTACCGCACCGAAGAGGACATGAAGTCGTTCCTCCGGCACCCGATGGGCATGATGGGATCCGACGGCCTGGCGATCCAGGCCTCGGGTCCGCTCGGCGCCGGTCGTCCGCACCCGCGCTCGTACGGTGCCCACAGCCGCGTGCTGGGCCTGTACGTCCGCGACACCGCCGTGCTCACGATGGAAGAGGCCGTCCACAAGATGAGCGGGCAGGTCGCGGCTCGACTCGGCATGTCCGACCGTGGCGTGATCGCCGAAGGCAACATCGCCGACATCGCGATCTTCGATCCGAACACCGTGGCCGATCAGGCCAGCTTCGAAGATCCGCACCAGTACGCGGTCGGCGTGCCGTACGTGGTCGTCAACGGCGAGGTGGTCGTCGCCGACGGAGAACACACCGGGGCGTTGCCCGGGCAGGTGCTCGCCGCAACGTGATCGACGCGACCTGATCGACGCCGTCAGCCGGGCCGCTTGCCGGGGTCGGGCACGTCGGCGTACCCGATCTCGTCCTGCAGGGCGATCGCACGACGAGCGTTGGCGACGTCGTCGGCCGCCAGCACCTCGGTGGCCCGAGGCAGGAGTTCGAAATGCCCGTAGCGGTCTTCACCCGCAACCAGATGGGCGAACGTCTTCCGACCGGACACCTGCTTCATCGCCGGCGTGACGAACCGCAATGCCAAGCCGATCCGGCGATCGGTCGACGTGTTCGGGTTCGACGCGTGGAACAGGTGCCCGTGATGCAGCGACATCTCGCCGGGCCGCAACACGGCCTCGACCGCATCCGCTTCGTCGACGTCGACCGCGACCTCTTGGCCACGCGACAGCATGTTCGACTCGTCGAACGTGTCGCGGTGTTCGACCGTCGTCCGGTGGCTGCCCGGAACGAAGCGCATGCACCCGCTCTCCGACGTCGCCGGGCTCAGCGCGACCCACGCGGTCACCTCCGAGGCATCGTCGTAGCCCCAGTAGGTCAAGTCCTGGTGCCAACTGATGAACGCAGCGCTGCGCGGTTCCTTCACGAAGAAGTTGGCGCCCATCACCATCAGGTCGTCGCCGAGTATCGACCCGACCGGCTCCACGATCGACGGCAGCCGCATGATCTCGTCGACGAACGGCAGCACCGTCGACGCGAACTGCTTGATCATCCGCGTCGCGTCGGCGTCGGCGGCGTACTGCGCCTCGACCGTCTCGAACATCGCCCGGTAGTCGGCGGCCTGCGCCGACGACATCGCCTCGAGCGGGAACACGAAACCGTCACGGTCGAACGCCTCACGGATGGCCACGGTCGTCAGCCCTCGGTCGATGACACCAGTTCGCCGAGCGCACGGTCGGCGGCGGCGAGTGTCAGGTCGACCGCGTCGTCGTCGTGGGCGGCCGACACGAACCACAGGCCACGCCCGGTCGGCCTGACGCCGTGATCCTGCAGGAGCTGCAGGAAGCGACCGAGCAGCGCCGCGTCGGAGTTCGCCGCGAAGTCGGCGCGCGATGCCAACGGCCCGGGCTTGCCGAAACGGGTCTGGAGGAGCCCGCCGCCGATGTGGTCGACGGCAAGTTCGACGCCGTGCTGGGTTCCGAGTTGCACGAACCCGTCGACGAGCCGTCGAGCGAGGCGGTCGATCTCCGGGTACGGATCGGTGTCGATCAGCACGCGCAGCGTCGCGATGCCCGCCGCCACCGAGGACACGCCCGTGTTGTAGGTACCCGAGTGGTTGACCTCGCCGCGGCCGACGGGTGCCAGTAGCTCGGTGGTGGTGCCGAGCACGGCCAGCGGGAAGCCCGAGGCGATCGCCTTGGCGTAGATCGAGATGTCTCCGTTGATCCCGAGCAGTCCTTGTGCCCCGGTGAGCCCGAGTCGGAACCCCGTGATCACCTCGTCGACGACGAACAATGCTCCGTGCTGTCGGCAGAGGTCCTTGACCCCCTGCAGATAGCCGTCGGCCGGCGGGATCAGCCCGGTGTTGCACATGACCGGTTCCATGATCACGCAGGCGATGTCGCCGGCTTCGAGCGCTCGGCCGACCTGGTCGAGGTCGTTCCACTCGCACATCACCACGTCGTCGGCGGACGAGGCCGACTGGCCGGGGGTCAGCGGCACGGGCCCCATCGGGTCGGGGGTGACGCCCATGTTGACGAACAACGGATCCAACCAACCGTGATAGTGACCCGTGAAGCGCAGCACCTTCCGGCGACCGGTCGCCGCCCGGGCGATCCGCACGGCGAGGAGGTCCATCTCGGTCCCGCTCATCCCGACCCGGATGCTCTCGACCCACGGCAGCGCGCCGACGAGCGTTTCCGCGAACTCGGCCTCGTAGGTGTTCTGTCCGGCGAACAGCTGCCC
>CAXAWD010000548.1:0-2688 GCA_963972325.1 uncultured Acidimicrobiaceae bacterium | reverse complement strand
CATCACGATGCCCGGGATGCAGAACCCGCACTGGAGGCCGCCGCACGCCGCGAACGCGTCGGCGAACGCCTGCCGCTCGGACTCGTCGACGCCTTCGAGCGTGACGATGTCGGCGCCCTCGACCTTGTCCATCGACTGCTGGCACGACACGACCGCCTTGCCGTCGATCAGCACCGTGCAGCACCCGCACTGGCCCGACGGCGAGCAGCCGTCCTTCGGGGACGTGACGTCGAGTTCTTCGCGCAACGCCGACAGGAGGTGTGGGTGCCGGCCGCGCACGGTCACCGGGGTGCCGTTGAGGGTGAACGAGTGCGGTGAGGCGGCCTCGCTGGTGCCGGCGCGGTCGTCGAGATCAGTCACGCTTGACAGTTTGTCAAAGACCGAACCCGTTGTCAGGCGCGCCGTGAGGTGGTCACACGGTGTTCACACGGCCGGACGTACGGCATGTGCGTGTCAGGCGCGGCGCCAGATCATCGGGAAGAACACGGCGCCGGCACTGCCGGTTGCGGCCGTGATCGTGAGCTCGTCGCCGACCTGGGCGCCGGACAGTGCCGTCGTGCCGCCGCCGGGGAGGTCGTCGCTGCCGATCGTCAGCGGCTCGCCGAGCGCCGCCGATCCGACCGAGATGACGTACTCGGTGCCGCTGATGACCACCCGGCCACCCTCGATGTTCCACGTGAACGAGCCGCCGCCGTTGATCGTGAGATCGGAGATCGGTGAGTCGACCAGGAATAGGGTGACCTCCTGGTAGTCGAGTGTGCCCGTGCCACCCTCGGCGAACGTCATCAGCAGGTCGCCGGTCACGGCACCCACGTCGAGTGCCGGCGAGTCGGGGCCGAACACGGATGCCCGTTCGAACATGAAGGCGATCGCGTCGGGCTGAGCCCGCCAGGTGCCGAGCATGCTGCCCTCGGTCGCCGGCGGCGTCGTGGGCGGCGGCGGTTCCTCCTCCTCGTCGTCGCAGTCGGCGGTGTCCGGGTCGAAGCGGTGGACCGACACGTTCAGCGTGGTGGCCCCGTTCGCCCGTCCGACCAGCGACGCGGTCAACTCGACGTCGCCGGGGCGGGTCCGGTCGTCGGGGAACGCCGGCGTGCCGTCGGGGCACTCGCACACGCCGAGGCACCAGTCCTCGTCGAGGCCGCCGCTCATCACGATGTCGTCGGGGTCGATGCGGATCACGCCGTGGCCGCCACCGCGGAACGACAGGACGGTGCCGTCGGTATCGCTGATCGCCGAGACCGAAATCTCGTGGTTGCGCTGGTGGCCGGCCTCCTCCGACAGGGCGATGTCGTTGCGGAGCGCGACGCCGTGCTCCTTGGTGCCGCGAACGCGGTCGGGCATGTTGGGACCGGTCGCGGTCCAACCGCCACCCCAGGCCGGCTGCTGCACGGTGCCGGCGGCGAGCCAGCTCACACCGTCGCCGATCCCGGCGACCGCGGCGTCGAACATGGCCGCGTTGTTCGGCGATGCGTCGACGGCGGCCCGGATCGAGTCCCAGACGTCGGTCTGCTCGGCGATGCGCGACCAGAACCCGATCGCGTCGTACGTCCGCGCATACAGCGGCCACGCCCGGTCGATGTCGAACAGCGGCACGGTGTAGCCGAGCCACCACTCTGGACTGAAGCGGGTGGTGCCGCCGATCAACTCACCGGCGTAGGCGGCGATGCCCTCCTTCATCCAGTCGTCGGTGGCGTTCAGGCGGGCGACGTCGAGGCCGATCCGCGTGAAGTGCCAGCAGTGCACCAGCTCGTGCACGATGATGCCGCGGAACTCGGCGCTGGTCGTTTCGCGGTCGCGGAGCTGCATCTGGCAGTCGATGTCGAGTCCGTCGTCGGCGTAGTCCTCCCGGATCGAGCTGTCGGGCCCCAGGCTGAGGTTCTGCGCGCCGGCGGTGCCGAGCGACGAGCCGTCGACGACCACCACGTGGACTTTGAGGGGTGGCCCGCCGAGCACGCTCCGGAGCGAATCGGCGACCGAACGCACGGCCAGTTGCATCTCGCTCGACACCGGTGAGCGGAAGCCGCGCACGGCCGATTCGTCGGGGTGCAGCGTGAACTCGTCGATGATGGCGGCCTCGCCGAACACCGCATCGACCTGCTCGTCGATGAACGCCTGCTGCTCGGGGGTGAGCCGGTCGCGGAGCCGGTCGAGGTCTTCGAGCACGTGCGTGGCGGACGGGAGCATCGTGTCGTCGCCGGCGACGACCGGGCCGCCGGGAACCGGCGCGAACAGTGCGGAGAACTCGGCCAGCGCCAGGTCGAGTTCGTCGACGGTCGGGTCGGCCCGGAGCAGCTCGAGCTGCACCCACGCAGACGTGTCGTCGTCCGGACCGGGGTCATCGGTCGTCGGTGTCGTGGCGGTCGTCTCGGAGGCCGGTGTCGTCGGAGAGGTCGTGGTGGCGGCCGTGGTCGTGGTCGTGGTGGTGGTCGTGATTGCGGTCGAGGTCGACGCGGCGTCGCCGGAACTGCACGCGGTGGCCACGAGTGCACCGGCGAGGAGGAGAACCGTCCAGCGTTTCATCGCGATGTTCTTAGCAGCCGTCGACGCCCGACCTCCGGTGATTCTCGCCGAGCGGTCGGTTTCGCCGTCAGAACCCGGTGATGCAGGTGGGGAGCCGGTCGGCCATGAAGAAGGCGTCGGCGCGGCGCAACACGTCGGGCTCGGCGCTCAGGCGGCCGGCCCGTGCGA
>CAXAWD010000547.1:0-2690 GCA_963972325.1 uncultured Acidimicrobiaceae bacterium | reverse complement strand
TCGCGGGTGCGCTCACCCACGCCGGCGAACACCGACACACCACCGTGCTGCGAGGCAACGCGGTTGATCATCTCGGTGATGAGCACGGTCTTGCCCACACCGGCACCGCCGAACAGGCCGATCTTGCCACCGGCCACGTACGGCGTGAGCAGGTCGATCACCTTGATGCCCGTCGGGAACAGGCGGGCGGACGGCTCGAGGGCGTCGAAGTCGGGGGCCGGGCGGTGGATGTCCCAACGCTCGGCCTGGTCGAGACCTTCCGGCTGGTGGTCGAGCGCCTCGCCCCACACGTTCCAGACGTTGCCGAGCACGATGTCGCCGACGGGTACCTGAATGCCGTGGCCCAGGTTCTTCACCGGGGTGCCACGCTTCAGGCCGTCGGTCGGCTTGAGGCAGACCGCACGCACACGGCCGTGGCCGAGCTGCTGTGCGACCTCGGCGAGGACGACGATGGTCTCGCCGTCGAGTTCGACCTCGAACTGGACGGCCGAGTTCAACTCGGGCAGCGAGTTCGGCGGGAACTCGACGTCGATCACGGGGCCGGCGATGCCGACGACGCGTCCGTCCTTCAGGCCAGTTGCTGGTTCTGTCATGGTCATGACTGGGGTGTCTCCTGGATGTTCAGTCGATCGTCAGATCTGGTCGTCGGGGTACTTCTCGTTGTGGAAACGACGGGCTTGTCCCTGCCAGTCGTCCCGCTGGATCCGGCCTTCGAAGCCGAGGTGATCATCGATGCGGTCCATGTCTTCGTCCGTCCACGTGGTGATCTCCTTGAAGGTGGAGATCCCCATCTCGTGGAGGCGGGCTTCGAGGACGCCGGCGACGCCCTTGATGCGTTTGAGGTCGTCGGGCTCGATCGTGGCGGTCGAGGAACCGGCCGCGGAGGGCTCGGTCGCGACCGTCGGTGAGGCAGCGTGCTGCACCGTCGATGTCGGCGTCGGAGCGGCGGGTGCCGGCCCCTGCTGTTCGGGCTCGCCGAACCCCATGTTCAGATCGAGGTCGACGATCCGGAGTTCGGTGTTCTTCCCCCCGCCGAGCGCCTCGGCACCACTGACGATCTCCATGATCTCGGTGGTGATCGATGCCTGACGGGCACGGTTCATCGTGATGCTCAGCGTGCGGATCAGTTCTTCGGCGTTGTCGGTGGCCGACTTCATGGCCCGCTGACGGAAGGCATGCTCGGACGCCGCTGCGTTGAGGAGGGCCGCGTAGACGCGGGCCTCGACGTAGCGCGGGAGCAGCGTGTCGAGGATCGTGCCGGGGTCGGGCTCGAACTCGTAGTCGGCACCGGTGCCGTCGTCGGAACCGGCTTTGCCGTCACCGCCGGCCACGGTGTCTTCCGACAGCGGCACGAGCGGACGCAGCACGACTTCCTGGCTGCCCGGGGTGATGAAGCGGGTGTAGACCAACTCCACCTTGTCGACGTGGCCGCTGGCGTACAGCCCGACCACGTGCTGACCGATCGCCTTGGCGTCGTCGTAGCTCGGCTGGTCGCTGAACCCGCCGAACGCCTTGCCGAGTTCGTACTCGCGGAACTTGAAGTAGCTCTCGGCCTTGCGACCGACCGGGATGATCTCGTAGCCCTTGCCCGCGAGCACATCGGCCTTGATCTCTCCTTCGGCCGCGCGCTGCACTCCGGCGTTGTAACCGCCACACAGACCGCGGTCGGCGGTGATCACCACGTAGCACGTGTTCTTGATCTCGTCACGCCCCGCCAGGAGCGGCGAGTCGCTCGACGCACCGGCGGCCGCGAGATCCTTGACCACCTCGGTGATCTGCTCCGAGTACGGGACAGCCGCCTGCACGCGCTGCTGCGCCTTGACGATGCGGGAACCAGCGATCAGCTCCATGGCACGCGTGATCTTCTTCGTGTTCTGCATGGCCGCGATGCGGCCCTTCAGAATGCGTTCCTGTCCACCTGCCATATCAATTCACCGTCACAATCGTCGGAGCCTCCGGGCGCGTCGGAGCGAGCAGCGTCGTGTCGACTGCAGCAGCAGCCTCGTCGCTGGCGCTTCCGGCGGCGCTCGGTGGAATCAACTGGGGCATCGGGTCATTCACTCCGTGGCGAGGGTCTTGGCCGACTCGGCGTCGCCCAGCTCGTCGGCGTCGACACTGGAGGGGTCGACATGGTGGCCGCCGCCGGTGCCGCCCTGGAACTGACCCTTGAACGCCTCGACGGCGTCGGCGAGGTCGTCGGGGATGCCGCCGGTGCGGAGTTCGGAGAGCAGGCCACCGTGGCGGCTCTGCATGAACTCGAGGAGCTCGCGCTCGAACCGCACGACGTCGGTCGTCGCCACGTCGTCGAGGTATCCCTTGGTGCCGGCGAACAGCGAGACGACCTGCTGCTCGACGGGCATCGGGCTGTTGAGCGGCTGCTTGAGCAGCTCGACCAAGCGGTAGCCACGCTCGAGCTGGGCCTTCGACACGGCGTCGAGTTCGGAACCGAACGTGGCGAACGCCTCGAGCTCACGGAACTGGGCGAGGTCGAGCTTCAGCGTGCCGGCGACGGCCTTCATGGCCTTGGTCTGGGCGGCCGAGCCGACTCGCGACACGGAGATGCCCACGTCGACGGCGGGTCGGATACCCGACTTGAACAGGTTGTCCTGCAAGAAGACCTGGCCGTCGGTGATCGAGATGACGTTGGTCGGGATGAACGCCGAGACGTCGCCGGCCTTGGTCTCGATGAT
>CAXAWD010000546.1:0-2700 GCA_963972325.1 uncultured Acidimicrobiaceae bacterium | reverse complement strand
CGGCGTCGACCGCACCGGACACCACGTGGTACGTGAGGATCTCGGTCAGGGTGTCGGTGTCCGCGAGGAGTTCGTCGGCGGTGAGGCCGAGTGCGTCGAGGGCGGTGGCGAATGCGTCGTTCGTCGGGGCGAAGACCGTGAACGGTCCGTCGCTCGACAGCGTCTCGACCAGGCCGGCGGCCTGGACGGCGGCGACGAGGGTGGAGAAGTCGTCGATCGAAGCGGCGACGTCGACGATGGTGCCGACTTCCTCGCCGGTCATGTCGTCGGTGTCATCGGACGCGTCGGCCGGAGCCGTCGTCGCCGCCGAGTCGGCGTCGTTGCCGTCGTCGCCACACGCGGCGAGCCCGAGGGCCGCCACTGCGGTGAGTGCTGCGATTCGTTTCGTACGGGATGTCATGTCGATCCACTCCAAGAGGGGGTTGAGGGGTATGTATCCCTCGTTACGGATCGACCTCCGTTCGCGGATGCAGCGTGACGGGAAACCGCGGATCAGGTGCGGATCAGCGGGCGGCGACGTCGGCACCCGACGCGGCAACGCACCAGTTCCACAGCTCGGCTCGGCGCTCGGGCGTGTCGGTGGTGCGGGTGCGGCCGATCTTGTGGATCGATCGCGTACGACGGTCGAGCCAGAAGTCACCGGACGTGGAGAGCGGCTCTCCGTCGTCGGCGGCCAGCCAGACCATCGTGTCGGCACCCTGCTCGCTGCTGCGCAGCAGCGGGCCGACCACCTTGCGGAACGTGGGGAGCGACGCCTCGACGCCTGGGGTGTCGGCCCACCCGGGATGCAGGGCGTGGAACACGACCTCGGAGGCCGGTACCTGCTCGGCCCACATCTCGTTGAGTGTCACCTGGGCCCGCTTGGCCCGTGCGTACTGCTCGCTGCCGCCGTACTTCTCCTCGCTCATCTGGAGTTCGTCGACCGTCAACGGTGCGGTGTACATGCCGCCCGACGACATCGTGATGACCCGACCGGGAGCCGCAGCGCCGAGGGCGTTCAGCAGGAGACTGGTCAGCAGGAACGGGCCGACCACCTGGCTCGCGATCGTGGCCTCGATCCCCTGTGAGTTCTCGCGCCGTTCGTTCGACAGCGCGCCGGCATTGTGCAGCAGCCCGTCGATCCGTTCGAAGCGCGAGGTGAGGTCGGCGGCCATCGATCGAACCTGGTCGAGTTCGCCCATGTCGGCAACGGCGATCGACACCTCGGTCGAACCGGTGTCGCCCATGATCTCGTCGGCCACCTGCTTCGTCTTGTCGTGCCCCCGACCGTTGACCACGACGTGTGCGCCGCGCGACGCCAGCTGACGGGCGGTGAACCGACCGAGGCCGGACGTCGACCCGGTGACGACGTAGGTGCGGCCGTGGAGGTCGTACCCGTCGAGGTCGTGCCAATCGTCGAGTCGCGAACGCACGGCGTACCCGATCTTGGTGAAACTCGGTACGACCGGGATCTCGAGGGCGGAGTCAAGGATGTCGCGAAGGTCGGGCATGTGCGATCGGTACCCCCTGCGGCGCGTCGTCAATCGGACGGAGCGGGCTCAGAGTGCGCTGATGCCCTCTTCGCCGGTTCGGATGCGAACCATGCGCTCGACGCCCGTGACCCAGATCTTGCCGTCGCCGATCTTGCCGGTCGCCGCAGCCTTCGCGATCGTGTCGACCACCAGGTCGCTCTGGCTGTCGTCGACGACCGCCTCGAGGACGACCTTCGGGACGAAGTCGATCTTGTACTCGGCGCCGCGGTAGGTCTCGGTGTGGCCGCCCTGCCGCCCGAAGCCCCGCACCTCACCGACGGTCATGCCGGCGACCCCGATGCCTTTCAGCGCATCCTTGACCTCGTCGAGCTTGAACGGCTTGATGATGGCGGTGATCAGCTTCATGTGATGACTCCTCGGGGAACGTCGACGGCGTTGTCGCCACCATCATGCCCGATTCGGGGGCTCCCGTGCGTCGGCCCGAAGTGCGGCGCGGTGCCGGAGAGGAATCGCGCGGATGTTCGGTTACGGTGCGCAGTGCTCCGGTGACCGAACAGGTCGCCGTTGGGTTCGCAGACGGGTCTGGTTCTTTCTGTCACCGTGAACCATCGACACCCCCGAACCCCATGAATCACGGCCGCGGTCGCCGCGGCCAGAAAGCGACAGCATGTCCACCACCTTCGCCCAACTGGGCGTCCCCTCCTTCATCTGCGACGCGCTCGCGCGCCGCGACATCCACGAGCCGTTCGAGATCCAGGCGGCCACCGTCGCCGACGGCCTCGCCGGCCGCGACGTGTGCGGCCGTGCGCCCACGGGCTCCGGCAAGACGCTCGCCTTCGGCGTACCGCTCGTTGCCAACGTCGCCCAGCTCGGTGCGTCCGAGCCGCGTCGGCCGGTCGGCCTCGTGCTCGCCCCGACCCGCGAACTCGCCGAACAGATCACGTCCGAGCTGCGTTCGTTCTCCGGCAAGGTCCGGATCGCCGCCGTCTACGGCGGTGTCGGTTACGGCGCCCAGCTCACCGCGCTCAAGCGTGGCGTCGACATCCTCGTCGCCTGCCCCGGCCGGCTCGAAGACCTGATCCAGCGCCGCGACGTCGACCTCCGCGCCGTGCAGTTCGTCGTGCTCGACGAAGCCGACCGGATGGCCGACATGGGCTTCATGCCCTCCGTCAGGCGCCTGCTCGACCAGACGCCCCGCGGACGCCAGACCGTGCTGTTCTCCGCGACC
>CAXAWD010000545.1:0-2708 GCA_963972325.1 uncultured Acidimicrobiaceae bacterium | reverse complement strand
GAGTGGGTTGTCCATCCACCGATTCTGACCGCAGGTCAGCCGCGATGCCGCACCGACAGGCAGGTGACGCAACCTTCGAGTTTCTCGAACTCGGAGATGTCGACCTCGACCACGTCGTACCCCATCGACCGGAACCGCTCGGCGGACAGTGGCGCGTCGGCGGCCATCAGCAGTCGTCGCTCGTCGAGGAGGACCACGTGCGAACCGGACGGTTCCGGCACCTCGGTGTATTTCGGGAACACCGACGGGTCGTCGACGAAGTCCGGGTAGCCCACGACCGTGCCATCGGGCAACGCCGTGACCGCCGATTTGAGGTGCAGCACCTTGGTGACCGACACCCCGACGACCGTCCAGCCGCGCGGGGCGAGCAGTTCGGAGAGTTGGTCGACGGCGGCGGCGTTGGTGCGGCCGCCGAGACCGACGTACACGGTGTCGTCGATCTTGAGGACGTCACCGCCGTCGAGCGTCGCCGGTTCGGTGATGTGCACGACCGGCAGCCCGAGTCGCTCTGCAGCCCGTTCGGCTGCGGCGGTCTCGGCCCGCCGTGACGCCGCTCCCGGGCGCGTGACGACGGCGAGGTCTCCGAACAGCACCAAGGCGTCCTCGACGAACACGGCGTCGGCGCAGTCGTCGGCCGGAGCGACCTCGCTGACGTCCCAACCGGCTGCACGCAATGCCTCGACGTACCGTTGCCACTGGAGGGCTGCGAGGCCGAGATCGACCGGTACGCGATCCTGATGCGTGACCAGACCGTCGGCGAGCAGCGGGCCGGGACGGCGGACGAGTGCGTGCGGCATACCGGCGAACGCTACCCGGGCCGCACCGGCCGGTAGTTTCCCTCGCATGACGCACCTCTCGCCGCGCCCCTGGGTCCCAGCGTCCAGCGATCAGCTGGTCCAGCGCATCGCCGGTTCGGTCGACGAGACGGTCGGGGATTCACGCATCGCCGACCGCATCGAGGCGCTCGCCGACGCCAACCGCCGGATCCACGACGTCGAGTGTGTCAATCTCAACCCGGCCGCGAACACGATGAACCCGCGCGCCGAAGCACTGCTCGCCTCCGGCCTCGGGTCCCGCCCGTCGCTCGGGTACCCCGGCGACAAGTACGAGATGGGCCTCGAAGCGATCGAGGAGATCGAAGTCGTCGCCGCCGAGTTGGCCGCCCGCGTTTTCGACGCCTCGTACGCCGAGGTGCGCGTCGGTTCGGGTGCGCTCGCCAACCTGTACGCGTTCATGGCCGCCTGTCGCCCCGGTGACCCGGTCATCGTCCCGCCGGCGACGATCGGTGGGCACGTCACCCACAACACCGCCGGCGCCGCCGGCCGGTACGGGCTGGAGATCCACGAGGCTCCGATCGATCCCGACCGCTACACGGTCGACGTCGACCGCGTTCGGGAGATGACCCGACGGGTCCGGCCGTCGTTGATCTCGATCGGCGGCAGCCTGAACCTCGGGCACCACCCGGTCGGGGCGCTGCGTGAGATCGCCGACGAGGTCGGTGCGGTGCTGCTGTTCGACGCCGCCCACCTGTCGGGGCTGATCGCCGGCGGCGCGTGGCCGAACCCGCTCGACGGCGGCGCTCACGTGATGACGATGAGCGCGTACAAGAGCCTGGCCGGCCCGCCTGCCGGCCTGCTGGTCACCAACGATGCGACGATCGCCGAACGGGTCGACGCGATCGCGTTCCCGGGCCTGACCGCGAACTTCGACGCCGCGAACACGGCGGCGCTGGCGATCACGCTCGCCGACTGGGTCGCCTGTGGTGCTGCGTACGCGGCCGAGATGGTCGTGGCAGCGCAGCGGCTGGCCGACGAGTTGGAGCACCGAGGGCTCCCGGTCCACCGGCCGGGCGACGGCCCGGCCACCGTTTCGCACGCGTTCGCACTGCGCTCCCCCGACGACGACGGACACTCGGCCGCCAAGCAGCTCCGGCGTTCGCACCTGCTGACCTCGGCGATCGGCCTGCCCGACGACGCGGGCGCCGGCGTCCGGATCGGCACCAACGAAACGGTGCGCTGGGGCATGGGCGCCGACGCGATGCCCGAGCTCGCCGAGCTCATCGAGCGAGCCTGGACGGTCGTCCCGTCCGCGAGCGAGCGGGAGGTCGCCGATCTCGCGGGAGCCGTCGCCGAGTTCCGAAGCCGTTTCACCGAGCTCCGCTACTGCGCAGGCTGACCCGGGTTTCGTCGGCCCACGCTGACGACGCCGAAACGCGACGGCGCCGCCTCCGAAGAGGCGGCGCCGTCGGTGGCTCCCCGCAGTGGCGACTGCCGTTCAGGCCGTTCGTTCGCTCATGCTCGAGC
The DNA here is from genome assembly GCA_963972325.1 of uncultured Acidimicrobiaceae bacterium. Taxonomy (GTDB): domain Bacteria; phylum Actinomycetota; class Acidimicrobiia; order Acidimicrobiales; family Ilumatobacteraceae; genus Ilumatobacter. The sequence continues at coordinate 405 of CAXAWD010000545.1, read as the reverse complement.
GGGCGTCACGGCGCCACCGTCGCGCAGATCGCGTACACCGTGAGCGTCTGGGTCGTGTTGTTGAAGACGTCTCCCGCCGTGGCCGTCCACGAATCGGCGGCCGACGGATACGTCGACGAGATGAAGCCGATACCGGCCGTCCTGCTCGCTCCGCCGCCCAGCACCATCTGACCGGCCGGGCAGGTGGCGGTCGCCACCCACGAGTTGGTGTTGTTCGTGTCCGAGTTGGTCACGATGTTCCAACCGCTGACGCCGGGAGCACCCGCCGGACCAGCCGGACCCTGCGGACCGACCGCACCATCAGCACCCGCCGGACCCACCGGACCTGCCGGACCTAACGGACCCTGCGGACCGATCGCACCATCAGCACCCGCCGGACCCTGCGGACCAACCGCACCGTCGACA
>CAXAWD010000544.1:0-2711 GCA_963972325.1 uncultured Acidimicrobiaceae bacterium | reverse complement strand
GCGGAAGGCGGCAAGTGGCCCTCGAGCACGAGCTCGATCATCGCGTCGGTGACCGCGGCCCGGCCGCGCCGGCGGCGAAGCGTGCGCCCGTCGATCGTGTCGGTCACCGCAGGCTCCGTCGGGTCGGGTGCGGGCGTCGAGTCGGTCATGTGGTCCCTCCAACTGTTGAGAGTAGCACTCGCATAAGTTACTGTCCTCCGAAGACGAGGGGACCCCATGACGAGACCATCACGATTCGAGGGCACGATCGGCCGAACGATCGCGGACTCCGAGCCCTGGCACGACGAGCCGCCCCACCCCGGCAGCGACGCGCCCAACGTCGTGATCGTGCTGCTCGACGACACCGGCTTCGCCCAGTTCGGCTGCTACGGCTCCGACATCGACACACCGAACGTCGACGCGCTCGCGGCCGACGGGGTGCAGTTCACCAACTTCCACGTGACGCCGCTGTGCTCGCCCACCCGTGCGTCGCTCCTGACGGGGCGCTCGCAGCACGCGGTGGGCATGCGGTCGGTGTCCAACTTCCGGACCGGGTTCCCCAACCAGCTCGGCCACATCAGCCACCACGCCGCCACCGTGGCCGAGGTGCTGCGCGACGTCGGGTACGCCACGTTCTGTGTCGGCAAGTGGCACCTCGCCCCGATGGAGCAGTGTTCGGCCGCCGGCCCGTTCGACCAGTGGCCGCTCGGCCGTGGCTTCGACCGGTTCTACGGCTTCCTCGAGGGTGAGACCGACCAGTTCCACCCCGACCTCGTGTGCGACAACCATCCGATCACACCGCCGGCCGGCCCCGACGACGGCTACCACGTGTCCGAAGACCTCGTCGACCAACTGCTCCGGATGGTTGCCGACAGCAAGGGTGTGCGACCCGACCGCCCGTTCTTCGCGTACGTACCGTTCGGCGCGACCCACGCCCCGCACCAGGCCCCGCCGGCGTACCTCGACAAGTACCGCGGTCGGTTCGACGAGGGGTGGGACGTCGTTCGGCAACGCTGGTTCGAGCGCCAACTCGAGCTCGGGGTGATCCCCGATGGCACCGAGCTCGCGCCCCGTAACCCCGGCGTCGACGCCTGGGACGATCTGCCCGACAACCAGCGCCGCCTCGCCTGTCGGCTGCAGGAGGCGTTCGCCGCGTTCCTCGACCACACCGACGACCAGATCGGTCGGCTGGTCGACGGCCTCCGCGCGATGGGGCAACTCAACAACACGATCCTGGTGGTGCTGGCCGACAACGGGGCCTCCCAGGAGGGTGGCCCGTTCGGTGTCATGCACGAGATGAAGTTCTTCAACGGCATCTTCGATCTGCCCGACGACGTGATCGACCGCCTCGACGACATCGGCGGGCCGCACAGCCACACCAACTACCCGTGGGGATGGGCGCAGTGCGGCAACTCACCGTTCAAGTGGTACAAGCAGAACACCCACGAGGGCGGGGTCCACGTGCCGATGATCGTGCACGCCCCCGGCCTGGTCGACGGCGCCTCCACCGGCACGAAGCGCGACCAGTTCGTCAACGTGGCCGACATCGTGCCGACGATCTACGACCTGCTCGGCGTCACCCCACCCGACACCTATCGGGGCGTCGACCAGCTGCCGGTCACCGGCCACTCCTTTGCCTCGGTGCTCGCCGACCCGGATGCGCCGGCCACCAACACGCTCCAGTACTTCGAGATGGCGGGCAGCCGTGCGCTCGTCGCCGAGCTCGACGGCGAGCGCTGGAAGGCGGTGTGCAAGCACACGCAGGGCGCCGACTACGACACCGAGCCGTGGGAGCTGTACCACCTCGACGTCGACTGGTCCGAGTGCCACGACCTCGCCGCCACCGAGCCCGACCGGCTCCGGCACCTGATCGACCTGTGGTGGCGCGAGGCCGACCGCCACGGTGTGCTGCCGCTCGACGACCGGCTCGTCGAGCTGTTCGGTACCCGGTTCCGTCCGAACTCGCCCCACCCCGAGCACCGTCGGTACGTGTACCGACCGCCGATGTCGCCGATGCCGGGCCAGGCGTCGGCTGCGATCGGCGGTCGTAGCTTCGATCTGACCGCCATGATCACGCGTGCGGCCGGCGACGACGGCGTGCTCTACGCGACCGGCACGCAGAACGCCGGCCTGTCGGTGTTCGTGCAGCACGACCGCCTGGTCGTCGACTACAACGCCTTCGACGAACACACGATCCTCGAGTCCGATGTGCCCGTCCCGGCGGGCGACGCAACCGTCGGCGTGCAGGTGCGGCACGGCGACGACCGAACGGGCACCGTGTCGATCCTGATCGACGGCGCGCCGGCCGGTTCCGCCGATCTGCCGCTGTTCATGCAGATAATGTCGTCGGTCGGCCCGAGCGTGGGGTACGACCACGGTTCGCCGGTGTCGAACCGGTACGAGGCGCCGTTCCCCTTCGCCGGCACCCTCCACGAGGTCGTCATCCAGCTCGTCTCACGGCGAGAGCTCGCCGCCCGCGAGGCCGAGGCCGCGTCGGAGATGAGTCGCCAGTGAGCCTCACGATCACGCTGCTGGGCACCGGCAGCCCGATGCCGAGCCCCGACCGGGCCGGGCCGTCCACGCTCGTCTCCGCGGGTGAGGGCGACGACGCCGAGCACTACCTCGTCGACGCCGGGCGCGGCGTACTGATGCGCCTTGCCGCACTCGGGCTCGGCGCGCCCGACCTGACTGCGGTGCTGATCACCCATCTCCACAGCGACCACATCACCGAC
>CAXAWD010000543.1:0-2718 GCA_963972325.1 uncultured Acidimicrobiaceae bacterium | reverse complement strand
GAGGCCGCCTACCGCTGGTCGCCCGAGCCCGACGTGCGATTCGTCGCCGACGTCAGCGTGATCCGGCGCTGGTCCGAGGCGAAGTAGCCGTCAGCGATCGGCGTTCGGATCGTCGTCGCTCGTGCGATCACCGTTCGAGCCATCGTCGGCGGTTCGGTCGGGCCGGGCCTCCCCGCTCGCCTGCTCACCGGTCAACTGCCCCATCGCCTCGCTCAAGCCACCGAGGAGGCCGCCGATCAGCGAACCGCCGGCCGAGTCCTTGGTCGCCGCAGCGCCACCCATCCGCTGCATCTGCTGCCGGGCCTCCTCGAGGCGTTCCCGCTGGGTCCGCCCCTCCTCGTCGCGCTCGTCCATCGCCTCCTGCATCGCGGCCCGCACCTCCGGGCTGTGTTCGCCGACATCGGCCAACCGGCCGAAGACGGCCCCCATCGCCGCACCGGCCTTGCCGGTGATGTCCTCGACCAACTCGTGGGCCACCGGCGCTTCGTTCGACCGTGGCGGCGGTGACAGCATCTCGATCTCGCTGACGTAGCCGAGTAGCGGACTGACCTTCATCCGCACCCGCGCACCCTGGGGCGCCTGAGCGAAGATCTTCGACCGAACCTGATGGGCGACGATCGAGTCGCGAGTGCCGTCGTCGACCGCCAGGTGGTACCTGGTGCGCCGGCGATGGTCTCGCCGCATCCCGCTCTGGTCACGGCGCGACCAGATCAACCACTGGACGACCTTCGGCAGCCGGTGTCCCGTCCGCAGCTTTCGGCGGCGGACGACCTCGCCCTCCACCACCCGGCGCCGGAACAGGTCGGCGACGCCGAGCACCACCTTCACGAGCGCATACACGGCCCCGATCGCAGCGATCGCTGACACCGAGAGCGCGACCAGGCGGATCGTGCGCTGGCTCGAGTCGGGGAGGGAAGACAGATCGAACTCGTCGTCGGCCACCAGGAAGCCACCGACGGCGAAGAAGCCCATCACCGCGGCCTGGATCAGTCCGCCGAGCGCGACCGACCACGGCGCCTGACCCCACCCGGGTCGCAGCGCCAGATAGCGCACCTTCACCCGCCGCCATCGACCGGTGACGTGGCTCCATGCCTGACGATCGTGTTCGGTCTCGAACGGCAACTGCCGCAACACCACCGGCGCCAACCCCATCGCCGTCGCATACGCCAGGTTCCGCTCCCAGATCGCCACCGAGGCCGCCGGGGCCCGATCGAACGATCCGCTGGCGGCCAGATGATCCCGGACGCCGAGCCATCGCGAGGCCGCGGCGAGCCCTGCCTCGGTCTCGGCCTGGGCATCGGACCGGGTGAGCCGTCCGGCGAGGTACGAGAGACCGAGCACGCCGATGCCGGCGATCGTGGCGACGAGTCCGACCGCGCTGTCGAGCGTCCGATCCTGGTCCCACCCCCGCCATCGGAAGCCCATGACGGCGGCACCGAGCCAGCCGATCGCCACAGCGACCCACATCGCGACGATGTGGCGCAGGTGGTAGCGGCGACGACACACACCGAGGTCGCGAGCGTGCCGGTTGACCTCGCGGACGAAGCCCTTCCACCAGCGTTCCGACGCGCCTTCCGGACCGAGCGTCAGCACCGCGGCGGGAGCGACACCGTCGCTCGCCTTCGACTCGATGTGGCGCAGCACCCGCTGCTCGTAGGTGGTGAGGTCGTCGCGACCGGTGCGCAGCCGGAGGCGAACGTCGCCGCCGGTCTCCTCGATGTCGAGCCAACGTCGCGACGCGAGATCGACCGCTGTTGCCGGCACGGCGTCGTCTTCCACCGCGAACCCGCCGGTGAGCAGATCGACGATGGCCGGCGGCTCTGGTCCGAGGTCCATCGATGACGGACCGGCGGCCGGTGTCGGGGGTCGCGTGGTCAGCCAGACGTACGCGATCACCACGGCCGGGACACCGACCGTGACCAATCCGACGAGTACGGCGACGAAGACGTTCATTCGTCGAGAATGGCACGACACGCGACCGCGTCCGGTGAATATCCCCACGATGGGCCGGCCGAGCACGTCCAGGGGCGAATGACCCGACGACGCGTGACGCTTGACCGGTGTGGACGAAGTGCCGATGACTAGGGTGACGTTCGACAGACGCGACATCCGGCAACGACGCCGGATGAGGGGGTAGATGACATGACCGACACGATCGACCGGTCGGGTTCGGCCGAGGCGGAAGTCCTCGATCGACTCGTGGTTCGTTTCGCCGGCGACTCCGGCGACGGGATGCAGCTCACCGGTGACCGATTCACCTCGGTCAGCGCTGCGTTCGGCAACGACCTGTCTACGTTCCCCGACTTCCCGGCCGAGATCCGCGCGCCGCAGGGCACCGTCAACGGCGTGTCCGCGTTCCAGGTCCAGATCTCCGATCACGACATCACGACCCCGGGTGACGAGCCGAACGTGCTCGTGGCGATGAACCCCGCGGCTCTCAAGGCCGACCTCCACCGGCTCGAGATCGGCGGCACGCTGATCGTCAACGAAGACGCGTTCGACGAGCGCAACCTCGAGAAGGCCGGCTACGAGGCCAACCCGCTCGACGACGGCACGGTCGCCAACTACCGGGTGCTCAAGGTGCCGATGACCTCGATCACCAAGGAAGTCTGCTCCGAACTCGGGGTGAAGCCGCGCGACGCCGAGCGGTCGAAGAACTTCTTCGCGCTCGGCCTCGTGTCGTGGATGTACACCCGCCCGACCGAGCCGACGATGGAG
>CAXAWD010000542.1:0-2721 GCA_963972325.1 uncultured Acidimicrobiaceae bacterium | reverse complement strand
CGACCGGCTGCAGCAGGACGGCCGACGAGAACCGCTCGGGCGCCGTCGTCAGCAGGTTCAGGATGTAGGGGCCACCGATGCACATGCCGACCACGTGGCAGCGTTCGATGCCGAGATGGTCGAGCAGCGCGAGCTGGTCGCCGGTGTAGGTGTCCCACCCGTCGCCGGCGGAGACGGGCGCCGAGGAACGGCCGGCGTTGCGCTGATCCATGCCGATCACGCGGTACTCGCCCGCCAACGCGGTGCGCGGGTTCCACGGCATGTTCTGCCACAGGTCGTTGGCCGACCGCATCCCCCCGGGAGCGATCGACAACACGGGATAACCGTCGCCCTCGTCGTCGAAGTGGATCGAACGAGTGCCGTCGTCGAACTCAGCCATCGGCCCGTTCTACACCAAGGAGTTCGGCGATGACCACCGCCACGTCGCGCGGCGAACCGCCGTCGGTCGACACCTGGGGGAACGCAGCGTACGCGTCGCTGCGCTCGGCGAGCAGCGCCGCGACCCGCTCCCGAACGTCGTCACCTCGCAGCAGGGGTCGGGTCACGCCGGCGCCCTCGACGTCGACCCGACGGAGGATCGTGTCGAGTGACGCGACCAGGCACACGACGTGACCGGTGTCGCCCAGCCGCTGCGCGTTCACGGCGTCGACCATCAGCCGACCACCGGTGGCGATCACCAGTCCGTCGCGGTCGGCGAGCTCGTCGGCGACGTCCCGCTCGTACCGTCGGAACGCACCCTCGCCCTGCTCGGCGAAGATCGTGGGTATCGGTCCGTGCCGTTCCTCGATGACACGATCGGTGTCGACGAACTCGCGACCCAGCAGGTCGGCGAGGGCGCGACCGACCGTGGACTTGCCGGTTCCCATGAACCCGGTGAGCACCACATTGCGATCGGACATGCGGACGCAGGCTACGCCGACCCGATCACGCCCCACGGGCCACCATAAGGTTCGACGGATGAGCGAGACGCCGACGACGTGGGTCGTCGCAGCCCGGAACCTGCCCGAGCACGCCGACAATCCGATCCACACCGACCCGGGCGCACACGCCGCCGGGTTCCCGTCGGCGCTCGTCGCCGGCGTCACGACCTACGTGTATCTGACCCGTCCGCTCGTCGCCGCCTGGGGTGTCGACTGGCTCGCGCGGGGCGGTGGCGAAGTGCGCTTCCGGGCGCCCGTGTTCGCCGACGCCGAGGTGCGGTGCGTACCGACCGGCGACGGCCCCGACGACGCCGATTCCGTGCTGGTCGAGGCGGTGTGCGCCGACCAGGAGCGAAACCCTCGCGCCACGTTCTCGGCCGTGCGCGACTCGGGCCCGCCCCCGGGCCTGCGAGCCGGCGAGCCGCTGCCGTCACGGCGGTTCACGCTCGGCGACGAGTTCGCCGCCGACTACGCGGAGCGCGCCGGCGACGACCTGTCGATCTACCGCGACCGGCAGATCGTGCACCCGGTCACCTGGTTGCAGATCGCGAACCGCGTGTTCTCGACCGACCTCGTCGACGGTTCGTGGATCCACACCCGCAGCATCGTCCGCCACCATGCCGTCGGGCCGCTCGGCGCCACGGTCGACGTGCACGCCACCGTGGCGCAACGGTTCGAGCGCGGCGGCACCCGAGCGGTGGTCGACCTGCTGATCGAACGCGACGGGCAGCCGATCGCGACGCTCGAACACGAGGCGATCGTCGACCTGACGACAGCCGACTGACCGCAGTTCCGGTGACTACCCGACCCGGCGGCGTCGACCCGTGACTCGTACGGTGCAACCCATGAGCGCCCCGCTGCGACCGTTCTCCATCGACGTGTCCGAGGAGGTGCTCGACGACCTACGGCGACGACTCCACACGACGCGCTGGCCCGATGCCGAGGTGGTCGACGACTGGTCGCAGGGGGTGCCGTTGGCGTACGCCCGTGAACTGTGCGAGTACTGGGCCGACGAATACGACTGGCGTTCGCGCGAGGCCGCCCTCAACCGGTTCGACCAGTTCGTCACCGAGATCGACGGCGTCGACATCCACTTCGTCCATCAGCGCTCGTCCGACCCCGACGCGCTCCCGCTGATCCTCACCCACGGCTGGCCGGGTTCGATCGTCGTGTTCCACCGCGTGATCGAACCGCTCACCGAACCACAGCGGTTCGGCGGTGACGCCGCCGACGCGTTCCACGTCATCGCCCCGTCGCTCCCCGGCTTCGGGTTCTCGGGCAAGCCGACCGAGACCGGGTGGGGCGTCGAGAAGATCGCCGACACCTGGGCGACGTTGATGGAACGGCTCGGATACGAGCACTACCTCGCGCAGGGCGGCGACTGGGGTTCGGCGATCACCGCTGCGCTCGCCCGACGGCATCCGAACCACTGCGACGCGATCCACCATGACGCTCGCGATGAGCGCACTCCCGGCCGGCGAACCGTCGACGCCCGAGGAGTTCCACGCCCTCGAGCGGCTGCAGCACTACGTCGAGTGGGACTCGGGCTACTCGACCCAGCAGAAGACACGGCCACAGACCGTCGGCTACGGGCTGAACGACTCGCCGGCCGGTCAGCTCGCCTGGATCATCGAGAAGTTCTGGGCGTGGACCGACTGCGACGGTCATCCCGAGAACGCCGTGAGCCGCGACGACCTGCTCGACAACGTGACGATCTACTGGGTGACCGCATCGGCGACGTCGTCGGCGCGGATCTACTGGGAGAGCTTCCGACCCGGCCGGACGAGCGAACCGGTCACGG
>CAXAWD010000541.1:0-2729 GCA_963972325.1 uncultured Acidimicrobiaceae bacterium | reverse complement strand
CGTCGGCGAGCCTTTCGTCGACTTCGAACAGGCCGCCGCAGAACGAGCACGGCGCCGCGAAGTCGAATCGCAGCTCGTCGACGGCGATCTCGCCCACGGTGGCGAGGTACCCGCAGAACCGGATCGTGACCGTCTGGCCGGGCTCGATCTCGCCGCGGCGCGGCACGGTCCCGCAGTCCGCCAGATCGCTGCCCGGTCGCTCGAACGTGCCGTCGAAACGATCATCCATGCTCGTGGCCCAGATCGTCTGGTTGTACTCGCGGTGGTTCTCGACCTCGATGTACAGGGTCGCCTCGATGCCGCTCGTGTTGACCGGATCGCCCGTCTCGGGTCGATCGATCGCGGACCCGAGGTATCGGACGGTCATGGCGTCGTCGACCAGGGTGGTCCCGGTCGGGATGGGCGCTCCCAACGCACAGCCGACCCGGTCATGATCGTCGGTCTCGCAGCGCTCCTCGATCGAGAGTGGGAGTTCGAGCCCACTGCTCGGCGCAGTGTTGTCGTTCCCGCCGCCGCATCCCGCCATCACCAGCAGCGCACACGCGCCGAACATACCGAGTTTCATCCTGCTCCTCGCCGCGGTCGACCCGCCGTTGCCGCCACTGTCGGTCCCAACTGTCGCAGATGTCCCTTCACGGCTCCAACCCACCGATCCGGGTGGGCGACCGAACGGAGTCGACCTGGGCCGTCGGCGCAGTCAGACCGCGGATTCGACGGCGGTGTCGGGGTGCCGTCGTGCGTCGAGGCGGGCGAGGACCGGCGTTGCGGCGACGCCGTGCACGACGATCGAGACGAGGATGGTCGTCACGGCGATCGCCCACACGACACTCGCCGCAGGGAACCGCTCTTCGTTGACCGCGTGGGCGAGGTAGTAGATCGTGCCCATTCCTCGGATGCCGAAGAACGCGATGGCGGCCCGGACCGCGCCGCCGTGCGGACTGCCGATGAGTCCGATCCAGCCGGCAAGCGGGCGCACGACGATCACGATCGCGACCGCGACGGCGAACCCGGTGGGCGTCAGCGAGCTCAGCGCACCGTCGACCGCAGCACCGCCGAGGAGGAGCAGGAACAGGATCGACGCCAGCTGCTCGAGGGTTTCGGCGAACTCATGGAGACGCTCGTGGTAGTCGTGGTCGAGTTCGGAGCGGCGGATCACGACGGCGGCGACGAACACCGCCAGGAACCCGTACCCGTGCACCAGCTCGCACACGCCGTACACAGCGAGCGTCGCCCCGAGCGCCACGAAGCCTTGCTGCGTGCGAGCCAGGGCGTACCGAGAGCGCGAGGTGAACATCGCCCAACCGATCAACCGGCCGAGCACCACTCCGGTCAGCAGGCCGACGGACAGCTTGACGACGACATCGTCGATGACCCACCCCACGAACCAACTGCCGCCGGCAGCGATTGCGATCGCGAGGTTCGTGATCGGAAACGCGAGGCCGTCGTTCAACCCGGCTTCGGAGGTGAGCGCGAACCGGACCTCGTCGTCGCTGTCCTCGTCATCGGCGCCGGGTCCCGCCAGCTGCACATCCGATGCCAGCACCGGATCGGTGGGTGCGAGCACCGCGCCGAGCAGGATCGCGGCGGCGATCGGGAGCCCGACCAGGGTGCCACCGAGCACGGCGATCGCTGCGACGGTCAGCGGCATCGTGACGGCGAGGAGGCGCCACGTCGTCGCCCACGACCGCCACCCCGGGGACCGACGCAGCTTGAGCCCGGCTCCCATGAGCGACACGATCACGACGAACTCGGTGAGACGCTCGGCCGCGACATCGTCGGCGTACGGTCGCGGCCCGTCGAGCGACAGCGGCAACGAGAAGATCAAGGCGCCGATCGCGACGATGACGATCGGCAGCGAGATGGGAAGCCGGTCGATCACGTGCGGCAAGACCGCTGCGCCGAGCACGGCGATCCCCAGCACGGCGAGCAGCAACGGATAGGCACCCATACGACGCCGACCCATACCCGCATTCACTCCACGGCACGCCTCGCTGTTGCCGGCGCGAACGGAGCGAACCGGGTTCGCTCCGTGTGGGTTCGCGGGCCGTGCCGTCCCACGTGGGCGGGGCAGAACCGGTCCGATGACTACGGAGGGTGGTTTGGTGCCGGGTTCGGACGCTCGCAGCGGCAGTATCGGCTGCGGCCTCGGCACTATCGGAAAGAAATCGTCAAGGCCCGACGGGAGGATGCCGATGACGTGGGCATGATCCTCCGCCGATCGCTCACCGCGTGCGCACTCAGCATCACCCTGATCGCAGCTCCACTGGTGGCCAACGCCGCCGGAGCCGACGACCTGGTCTACGAGATCCAGCCCGGCGACAGTCTCTACGGCATCGCCGAGAGCCACGACATCAGCGTCGCATCCTTGCTGCGCGTCAACGACCTGACGCTGACGAGCGTCATCCTGCCGGGACAGCAGCTCCGTCTCCCTGAGGGGGCGACGTCGCCGGCGGCGAGCCCGGAGCCGTCCGCTCCCGCCGCGACCGGTGGGTCGCATCTGGTGGTGTGGGGTGATTCGCTGTCGGGGATCGCGGCTCGATACGGGGTGAGCCTGTCGTCGCTGCTGAGTGTGAACGATCTGCAGGTGTCGAGCCTGATCGTGCCGGGGCAGCAGTTGCGTCTCCCTGAGGGGGCGACGTCGTCGCCGGCGGCGAGCCCGGAGCCGTCCGCTCCGGCCGCGACCGGTGGGTCGCATCTGGTGGTGTGGGGTGATTCGCTGTCGGGGATCG
>CAXAWD010000540.1:0-2730 GCA_963972325.1 uncultured Acidimicrobiaceae bacterium | reverse complement strand
GGTCGATATCGGATCGTCCCCGGCGGTCGACCGACGGCCGTCGGGCCGGCGCAAGCGATTGGTCACGTTCGACGGCATCCGATTGCCGTTCGCCGACGACGCGTTCGATCTCGTCTTCAGCAACCAGGTGCTCGAGCACGTTCGTCACCCGGAGCAGCTGCTCCGTGAGATCCATCGCGTGCTGAAGCCCGGCGCTGCGTTCGTGGGCGGCACCTCCAACCTCGAGCCCTATCACGCCCTCAGCTACTGGAACTTCACGCCGTTCGGTTTCAAGACGATCGTCGAGGACGCCGGTATGCGTTTGGTCGAGATCCGTCCCGGCATCGACGGTCCCACCCTGATCGAGCGTCAGGTCCGCGGACGGCCGCCCGAACTCAACAAGTTCTTCAAGGAGACGTCGCCGCTCAACCGCCGGATCATCGGTTCCCAGCGTCGCAAGCGTGGTGCGCGTCAGCTGAACGACCGGATGCTCCAGTTCTGCGGGCAGTTCGGCTTCCACGTCGTGAAGCCCTGAACGTCTCGTCCGACCCAGGGCGGGCGACCGGCCAGTCGGACGAGGGGCAGATCGTTAGCCTGACGCCCATGTCGACCGTTCGCGCATGGATCGTGCCGGCGGTCAGCGTCCTCGTCGCCCGCGCAACGCAGTTCATCGCTGGGCATGCGCGACTGCACCGGTTGCTCGCACCCGTGTTGCGGACACGTTTGGCGACGCTGCCGGCCCGGTCCGACCTGGCTGACGGATGGGCGGCGCGTTGCCGACCCATCCACTTTTCCCAACGCGGGCGTGGTTCGATGTCGGTGGACGAGTTGCCGGAGCCGGGTACCGACGCGTTCGACGACCTGGTGGCCTCGGCCCGCCGGAAGCGCGACGTGGTCGTCCGTTCGGGGGCGGGCCGTGCTCCCTGGGCTGCCGATGCGATCGCGGCGCTCGGTGCGTCGGGCGCACCGTTGACGTGGGCCGGTCGACGCAGCGAGCTGCCGGACGAGCTGAGTCCGGACATCGCCGACGTCATCACCGGCGACGTGCAGCCCGATCGGCACGGGCGTGAGCTCCAGTCGATCCGTGTCCGCCGAGCAGCACTGCGGCACCAGGGCGGGCAGGGTTCCGACGTCGATGCACCGGGCGTGTCGGTGCTGCTGGCATCGAAGCGTCCGGCCGACGTCGAACGCGCGGTCGGGTTCGTGGCGCGACAGCGGCATGTCGACGTGCAGTTGCTCGTCGGGTTGCACGGCTCGGGCTGGAACGAGGACTCGATCCGGAGCGTCAGGGCGTCGGCGCCCGACGACACCGAGATCGTGCAGTTCGATGCCGATCGGAACCTCGGCGACCTGCTCGGAGCGCTCACGTCGATGGCGCGCCACGATCTGGTCACGAAGTGGGACGACGACGACTGGTACGGCCCCGATCACCTCGGTGATCTGTGTCTCGCCTACCGCTACTCGGGTGCCGACGTCGTGGGCAAGGCCGCCGAGTTCGTGTATGTCGAGCGCTCCGACCTCACGATCCGACGGTTCGCGTACGGCGCCGAGTCCTACAGCCGGACACTTGCCGGTGGGACGTTGTTGACGTCCACCGAGTGGCTCGAGCAGGTCGGCGGGTGGCGTCCGGTCGCTCGCGGGGTGGATCGCGAACTGCTCGCCGACACCGAACGCGTCGGAGGTACCTCGTACCGCACGCACGGGTTCCAGTACGTGCTCAGGCGGCGTGGCGACGCCGCTCACACCTGGGCGGCGCCCGACAGCGGATTCCTCGCCGCTGCGACGGATCGGCGGCCGGGGCTCGACCTCGTCTTCGCCGACGTCGAGGGGCCGTCGTGACGGGGGGGGCGATCAGTTGGGTGGTCCTCACCATGGGCGACCGCGTCGCCGAGCTGCAGCATGCGGTGGATTCGATCGGGTCGCAGGACACCGGCGGTGAGATCGTCGTCGTCGCCAACGGGGGAGCCGTGGTGGGGCTCGGGTCCACTCCGCCGGTGAGGGTCACAGCGCTCGATCACAACGTGGGCGTGCCCGCCGGCCGTGAGATCGGCGTCGCCACCGCCGGCGCGCCGATCGTGGGTTTCCTCGACGACGACGCGGTGCTCCTGCAACCCGAGGCGGCATCGCGGATCGTCGACGAGTTCGCGGCCGACCCGCTGCTCGGCGCCGTCACTCTCCGCATCGTCGACGAGGACGGGCAGACGGCTCGTCGTCACGTTCCACGATTCGGCGACTCCGGCCAGGACCGCTCGGGTGACGTGGTCACGTTCCTGGGAGGTGCCTCGGCGATCCGGCGTGAGGCGTACGAACGCGCCGGGGGGTACTGGGGTGACCTGTTCTACGCGCACGAGGAGCTCGATCTGGCGTGGCGAATGCACGATCTCGGCTACACGGTGCGGTATCTCGCCGACGTGGAGGTCGCCCACCCGGCCACGCCGATCAGCCGGCACCCCGACGGTTGGTGGAGAACCGGCAGGAATCGCGTCATGATCGCCCGCCGCAATCTGCCGTGGGCGATCGCGGTGCCGCACGTCCTGGTCTGGTTGATCGCCGGGTGGCTGCGGGCTCCGGCGGGCACGTGCCGCCGTCGGTACCGACAGGGATGGTGGGCGGGGTGGCGCGCCTCGGTGCCGCGGCACCCGATGCGGTGGCGCACGGTCTGGCGCCTGGCGAGGCTGGGGCGCCCGCCGATCGTCTAGCTGTGCTCAGCGGGGAGGTTGTCCCCGGAGCAGCGGGTGAGGGTGTCGATGG
>CAXAWD010000539.1:0-2736 GCA_963972325.1 uncultured Acidimicrobiaceae bacterium | reverse complement strand
TCACGACCGACGCGTCGATCGTGACCAACGCCGTGACCCCCACCTACACGGGCGAGCCGGTCGTGATCGACGCGACCACCTACCCCGCCGACCTCGACATCACACGGACATTCGTCGGCATCGACGACACCGTGTACCCGAGCTCGTCGACCCCGCCGACCGACGCGGGCACCTACCGGATGACGACCGAGTCGGCCGACGAGGAACTCGAGGCGTCGGAGGTCGTCACCCTCACGATCGAGCCCAAGCCGATCACCGTCCTCGTGACGGCGGTCGACCGTGACTACGACGGCACCACCGCAGTGGACCTGACGTTCGACCTCGACGGCGACGTCGAAGCGGACGATGTCACCGTGGCCACCGCGAACATCACGGGAGCAGTGGCCGACGCCGACGCCGGCGTCGACAAGACCGTCGACATCGTCGTCGACGGTGTGCTCCTGAGCGGTGACGACGCCGTCAACTACGCCCCGACGATCGCTGACTCGACCGAGGTGACGATCGCGCAGCTCACCCAGACCATCGGTTTCACGACCGACGCTCCGGACCCCGCGTTCGTCGGCCACACCTACGTCCCCGCCGCCGCGGCGTCGTCCGAACTGGCGACATCGATCACGGTCGACGAGTCCAGCGATGACATCTGCTCGATCGACGACGGCATGGTCACGTTCGACGCCGAGGGCGCCTGCCTCCTGACCGCCTCGCAGTCCGGGACGACGAACTTCGAGGCCGCGACCCCGGTGTTCCAGACGATCGAGGTCACCCGCAACGCACAGACGGTGCTGCTGTCGCTCGACGACGTGACACTCGCCGACGGCCCGATCGCCCTCTCCCCCGTCATCGACGGGCGACCGCTCACCTACGTCGCCGGTCCCGCCGGCGTGTGCTCGGTGGACACGGCGACCCTGACGCTCGACGGACTCGGCACCTGTGAGGTGACCGCCACGCAGGCAGGCACGGTCGAGTACCTGCCCGCCGAGGCGACCGACACGTTCGTCGTGTCTCGGATCGAGCAAGTCGTCGAACTCCCGAGCATCGGCGGCGCTCCGGAGGTCGGACAGCCGTACCCGCTGGCGCCGACGAGCTTGGACGGCCTGCCGGTCACGTACCTCGCCGGTCCGTCCTCGGTCTGCGTGATCTCCGACGGCGCCCTCGTCATCGTCGGCGACGGTGAATGTGTCGTCACGGCCACGCAGGCCGGCGACGCCACCCACGCACCGTTCAGCTCGACGACGACGTTCGTCGTGACGCCCGACTCCCCGGTCGGTGTCACCATCGAGCTCGAGACCGACGCCGGTCGTCCGGCGGCAGGCTCCTCGGTCACCGGGGCGGGGGCGGGCCTCCGTCCGGGGTCGATCGTGACGATCGAACTCGACGGATCGTCGCTCGGCACCACCGAGGTCCACGTGGGCCCGGACGGCACGTACCGCAGCGTCGTGACACTTCCCGATGACATCGCACCGGGCTCCCACACGATCTCCGTGACGGCCACGGCGTGGGACGACACTCCGGCCAGGACGACCGAGCACGTCTTCGTCGACTGGTCGGGGGCGTTCTCCGATACCGATGGTGATGCGGACGGCGGCGGCTACGCGGCCATCGATGCGACCCGCATCCTCGACACCCGAGAGGTGTCCGGCCGGCTGGTTGCCGAGACCGAGTACCGCGTCGAGGTACCCGACGGTCTGGTCGGTTCGGACGCTACGACGCTGACGTTGAACCTGACGGTCACCGAACCGAGCGCACCCGGCTTCATCACGGTCTACCCGTGCGGCGCCGAACGCCCGCTCGCCTCGGCGACCAACTACACGACGGGCGAGACCCGAGCGAACGTCGTCGACGTGCCGTTCACGGTGGGCTCGGACATCTGCCTGTACAGCCTCGTCGACACGGACGCGGTGATCGACGTCCAGGGCTTCTTCAGCCCCTCCAACGACAGTCGCATCGCGCCTCGCACGGCGACCCGGGTGGTCGACACCCGGCCGGGCGACAAGCTCGACGCCGGTGAGACCCGTGTCGTCGACGTCGTCGGCACGGACAAGGCTTCGTCGTCGGCCACCGTCGTCGTCCTCAACATCGCCGCCACCGAGACCGAGGGGCCCGGCTTCCTCACCGTCTTCCCGTGTGGTGATGACCGTCCGCTCGCTTCGAACCTCAACTACACGGCCGGGCAGACCGTGAGCAACGAGGTGTTCGTGGAACCCGGCGACAACGGAACCGTGTGCATCTACGCTCTCACCGCAACGCATCTGGTGGTCGATCTCGACGCCACGTTCGAGCCGACCGACTCGCTCGGGTTCGAGCCGGTCGTCGCCGATCGTGTGGCCGACACCCGCCCCGACGGGAAGTTCGCTGCCGATGAGATCAGGGAGTTCCACGTCGCCGCCGGGGTCGATGCGGCCGCTCTCAACGTGGTCGCCACCGAGACCGCAGGGCCCGGTTTCCTCACGGTGTTCCCGTGTGATGCCGACCTCCCGCTCGCCTCGAACGTGAACTTCTACATGGCGGGCCAAACAGCCAGCAACCACGCGACGGTCCGGGTCGACGACGATGGCAAGGTCTGCGTGTTCTCGAGTACCGCCGCCCACGTCGTGATCGACATCGAGGGTGTCTACCGAGCCATCGACGGCTGACCCGACCGGTACGACCCCGAACCGACCCTCGCCGCGGACAGCTCAGGCTGCCCGCGGCGAGCCGCCTCCGGGGCCCCGACGGTACTGGAGGCGGCCATCCAGG
>CAXAWD010000538.1:0-2736 GCA_963972325.1 uncultured Acidimicrobiaceae bacterium | reverse complement strand
GAACGATGCTCATGCGCGTGGGTGACTCTTCTGATAGGCTGATCGCAGACGGTCTCGGCTGACGTGAGTGTAACGCTGCGTGGTGGCCACGTCGGAGTGACCCAGCAACTCCTGCACCGAACGGAGGTCTGCTCCGCCGTCGAGCAGGTGGGTGGCGAACGTGTGCCGCAGCGCATGTGGGTGTGTCGGCGTCGGTGAGCGACGATCGAGAATGCGCCGGACATCGCGAGGCGTGAGCTGACTGCCGCGCTCGTTCGCGAACGCGATCGGCCCAGCTGCGGCGGGCACGACCTCGGCCCGAATCGCGAACCATGCGCGCAGCGCGTCGACCGCCGGCTCGCCGAGTGGCACGCGGCGCTCTTTGGACCCCTTGCCCCACACGATCAGCACACGTTCTTCGAGACGCACCTGATCGAGCGTGAGCTGGCACAGCTCGGAGACCCGCACACCCGATCCGTAGAGCACCTCGAGCACGGCGTCGTCGCGGCGCCGTCGCCAGACCGGTTCATCGTCGGATGTGGGCCCGTCGAGCAGCTGGTCGAGCTCGCGACGGTCGAGCACTCGCGGTAGACGGCCCTGCCCGGCGCTGACCTGCACCCCGATGGTCGGGTCGACCTCGGCCAGGCCTTCGTCGATGGCCCACGCGAAGTAGCGCCGGATGGCCGCTGCCTTGCGGGCGATGCTCCGGCGGGCGTACTCGCGCGTGGACAGCGACGCGATGTATCGCCGCACCAGGGTCCGCGTGACGCCGGCTGGCGACTCGACCGATGATCGAGCGACCCATTCGGAGAAGAGCCGCAGATCGGAGCCGTAGGCGGCCAACGTGCGCTCGGACAACGACGTTTGCGATCGTCGAAAATCGCTCAGCCGCCAGAGGTCCGAATCCGCCATCGCTATAACGGTATTCGCTCATCGGTCGCTCAACCGGGATCCCACGGGTTCGAACCATCCGCCCGACTCGGCCAACCATCCGGATCGCTCGAGTCGCGCAGCACCCAATGCCGCGTCGGTGATCGACAATCCGGTGGCCGCGACGATCATGTCGAGGTTGCTGGGCTGTTGCTCGCAGGCATCGAGCACCCGCTGCTGGAGCGCATCGGGCGGGCGGCGCGGATCGAACGGGAGCACGCCCTGTCGGCGGTGGTCGAGCCCGAGGGCGACCAGTACGTCGTCGACACAGGTGAGCGGCGCGACGCCGTCGACCAACAGTTGGTTGGTGCCCGCGGATGCCCGGCTGCGCGGCGAGCCCGGAACGGCCATCACCTCGATGCCCCGGTCGGCCGCAGCCCTTGCAGTGATGAGACTGCCGCCGCGCTCACGACTCTCGACCACGACGACGATCTCGCTGAGCGCGGCCAGAATGCGGTTGCGTTGCGGGAACCGCCAGGCGTCGGGTGACACGCCGGGCGGCCACTCGGAGATCAGCAGACCGGCCTCGGCAACCCACTCCCACAGGTCGGCGTTGACCTTCGGGTAGTGGACGTCGGGCCCCGACCCGACCACGGCGACCGGCCGACCGGGGCCCGGGTCGGCTCGGATACCCCGGTGCGCAGCGGCATCGATGCCGCGAGCGAGCCCCGAGATCACCGCGACGGAGGAGGCCGACAGCGCGGCGCCGAGCTCGGCCGCTGTGGCCCGCCCCGCAGCGCTCGCATGCCGGGTGCCGACGATGCCGACGCGCCGATCGGCGAGGGCGTCGAGGTCACCGCGCACGAACAGCGCAACCGGAGCCTCCGGGTCGTGCACCAGCGCGGCCGGATAGCCGGGGTCGTCGAGTGCGATGACCCGGACTCCCCAACGCTCGCAGGCGGCTTCGGCCTCGGCGACCGACGCCGCTCGCACCTGTTGACGCAACCGGTCGAACGTCTCGGGCCGAAGACCGTTGAGCACCATCGGGTGGAGCGGCGCACCACCACACAGCCGCTCGATCGCGTCGAGCGGCTCGTGGTGGGCGAACAGACGCCGCAGCCGCGACGGACCGAGAACGCCGGCCCCGACGAGCACGGCGACGGCACCGGCGCTCACGCCGCCGCCCCGACGGCGCTCAGCCCGACACGGGCCCGCATCGACAACGCCCGGACCACATCGTGCTCCGAGATCGGGGCGTCGACCCGCCCGGCCAGATCGGCCAACGTTCGAGCGACGCGCCGCACCCGGTGGTAGCCCCGCCCGGTGAGCCGGCCGAGCTCCATCTCGCGCCGGATGCACCGCTCGGCGTCGGGGTCGAGCGGCGCGAACTCGTTGAGGCCCTGCTCGTCGAGCTCGGCGTTCAGACCACCGCTGCGCACCGCTGCAGCGGTGCGCGCCGCACCGACCCGGGCGGCGACGTCGGCGGTGGACTCACCCGGTTGCCCGTCGAGCAACTCGGTGACGTCGGGACGATTGACGGCGACCCGCAGGTCGAACCGATCGAGCAGTGGGCCGGACAGCCGCTGGGTGTAGCGCTGACGCGAGCGCTCGTCGCACACACAGTCGGTCGGCGAACCGTTGCCGCCGCACGGACACGGGTTCATCGCGCCGATCAGCTGGAACCGCGCCGGCATCGCCACCCGCAGCTGCTCGACCCGGCCGACCATGATCTGCCCGTCTTCGAGCGCCTCGCGCAACCCGTCGAGCACCTTGGGCGAGAACTGCCCCATCTCGTCGAGGAACAGGACGCCCCCGTGCGCCAAGCTGATCTCACCGGGACGTAGTTGATGGGAGCCGCCACCGACCACGGCACCGAGCGAACTGGTG
>CAXAWD010000537.1:0-2748 GCA_963972325.1 uncultured Acidimicrobiaceae bacterium | reverse complement strand
TGTCTCAGGACAGTGAGCGGTGAGGCGCAACGCAGCGATCGGGCGATCCGGCCCGCCTCAGCCGGGGCGGCCGACGGCGGTGACCTTGCCCCAGCTCACGTTGGCGGTCTTCACGACGCTGCCCGAATTCGGTGCGTGGACGAGCCGGCCGTCGCCGAGGTAGATGCCGACGTGGCTGATCGGCGAGTAGTAGAAGATCAGGTCGCCGGGCTGGGCGGCGGCCGGCGACACGCGCGGCGTGGCGGCGGCCTGCGCCCGGGAGTTGCGCGGCAGGTAGATGCCCGCCTGCCCCCATGCGTAGTGGGTCAGGCCGGAGCAGTCGAACGACACGCCCGGCTTCGACGTGGCGTAGACGTACCGGACACCCTGCTGGGCCATGGCGGCCTGCACGGCGATACCGGCCAGGCCGGACACGGCGGGCGCGCTGACGGGTTCGGGCGCCGGCGTCGAGTTGCTGCTACCGCTACCGCCACCGGACGACGTGTTGCCGCCATCGGTCGTGCCGCTGCCGGCGTTGCCGCCGCCCGAGTCGCCTCCGCCGTTGCCGCCACCGGACGATTCGGTGGCGCCGTTGTTGCCGCCGCTCGATTGGGCCGCGGCGGCTTGCTCAGCGGCGAGTTCGGCCTGGAGTTCGGCGAACGCCTCGTCGGCCCGCCGTTGTTCTTCTTCCGCGATCAGTTCGCCGAGTCGAGCTTCGGCGTCGGCGCGCCGTTCGACGAACTGGGCCGTCAGCTCTTCGGTCTGCTCACGCTTCTGCTCGATCGTGACCTTGAGCGCGGCCACCTGCTCACGCTTGTCTTCGAGATCGTTGCGCTCGGCTTCGAGATCGTCGACGAACTGGTCGAGGTCGTCGGTGGTGATGGTGCCGACGCTGAGTGCGACCCGGCTGAACTGATCACGCGAGAGCGTGTCGCCGTACTGCTCGGCATCGGAGAACAGCGGACCGAGCACGTCGCCGCCCGCACCGGTGAAGGCCCGAATGGCCACCTCGGACAGGTCGCCGCGCAGGGTGCCGAGTTCGGCCTCCTTGGCAGCGACCCGGGCCTCGGCTTCGATGACCTCCTGGTCGAGTTGCCGCAGGTTGTCCTCGGCCTCGGCCCAGTCTTCGGCGAGGATGTCGGCCTGGGTGTGCAGGCGGTCGAGTTCGTCGACGATGCGTTCGACTTCGCGTTGCTGGTCGGCAACCGACGCGTAGACCGCCTCGGGAAATGCGGTCGGCACGACGAACACCACGGTCGACGCCGCCACGAGGAGATGAGTGATTCGACGCTTCATAGGACGAGTCGGCAGTGTACCGAATATTACGAACGCGTTGCAGCGCGACCGCGATTGTTTCGATCCGGCCCCCCGGCGCCGCCGGACGCCGGCCGGCAGGCCCGGCGGCTCATTCCCACTCGATGGTGCCCGGGGGCTTCGACGTGATGTCGTACACCACGCGGTTGACGCCGTAGACCTCGTTGATGATCCGCTGCGACATCTTCTCGAGCACGTCGTACGGGATTCGGGCCCAGTCGGCGGTCATCGCGTCGTCGGACGTGACCGCGCGGATCACGATCGGGTTGCCGTACGTGCGCTCGTCGCCCATCACGCCGACCGACCGCACATCGGAGAGGAGCGCCGCGTACGACTGCCAGATCTCGCGCTCGAGGCCCGCTGCGGCAAGTTCTTCACGGACGATCGCATCGGCGTCCTGCAGCAGCGCCACCTTGCCGGGCGTGACCTCGCCGATGATCCGAACGCCGAGGCCCGGGCCGGGGAACGGCTGCCGCCAGACCATCTCGTCGGGCAGGCCGAGCTCGGAACCGAGCGCACGCACCTCGTCCTTGAACAGGTCGCGCAGCGGCTCGATCAGCTCGAGCTCCATGTCGTCGGGCAACCCGCCGACGTTGTGATGGCTCTTGATCACCGACGCCGTGCCGTCGACGCCGCCACTCTCGATCAGGTCGGGGTAGAGCGTGCCCTGCACCAGGAACTTCGCGTCGGACACGCCGCCGGTGTACTTCTCGAAGACCCGGATGAACTGCTCGCCGATCACCTTGCGCTTCGCTTCGGGCTCGGTGACACCGGCCAGCGCTTCGAAGAACCGCTCGCCCTCGTCGGCGTGGATCAACTCGATGCCGAGGTTGCGGCGGAACGTCTCGACGACCTGGTCGCTCTCGCCCTTGCGCATCAGACCCGTGTCGACGTAGATGCAGGTCAGCTGCGCACCGATCGCCCGGTGGACGAGCGCCGCGGCGACCGATGAATCGACGCCACCCGACAGGCCGCAGATCACCCGGGCATCGCCCACCAGCTTACGGATACCGGCGACCTGCTCTTCGATCACCGATGTCATGCTCCAATCGGTCCGGCAGCCGGCCAGATCGTGGAGGAACCGTTCGAGCACCGGCATGCCGTACGGCGAGTGCACCACCTCGGGGTGGTACTGGACGCCCCAGATCTTGCGGGTGTCGTTCTCGAGCACCGCCACCGGTGCGTCCTTCGTGCTCGCGGTCGGCGTGAACCCGGGCGGGGCGACGGTGATCGCGTCGAAGTGACTCATCCAGACGTCGTGTTCGACCGGGAGATCGGCCGGGAGCAACGACGAGTCGGCGGTGCGCGTGAGCCGGGCCCGCCCGTACTCGCCTGCCATACCACGGCCCACGGTGCCACCGAGCTGGGTGGCGATCAACTGGGCGCCGTAGCAGATGCCGAACATGGGAATCCCGAGCTCGTAGATCTCGGGGTCGAGTCGCGGGGTGCCCTCGA
>CAXAWD010000536.1:0-2748 GCA_963972325.1 uncultured Acidimicrobiaceae bacterium | reverse complement strand
CCAACTCGGCGCCGTCCGGCAGCGCAGAGGCGACCGTGCGGGCGACGCCCGGTTCGGACAGCGGCGCCTCGTCGATCGCCGCGGTCAACGCCGCCTCTGCTCGCTCGTTCGCGTGGCGCCAGCGAGCCAGCCACGGCGTGCCGGCCGCCCCGGTCAACGAACCCAGATCGTCGAGGGTGCATCGCAGCGCCACGTTACGTTCGGGGTCGATCACACCGGGTCCACCCACCTGGAGCACCGGTGCACCGGACTTCACCAGCCACTGCGAAAGCACCTTCGACGCCGGGGATCGCCCGAACCGGACGACGATCTCGGGTGCGTGTGCGTCGGCGAACGCCTGGTGTCGCAGGAGCGAATCGAACGCGGTCACCGACTCGTCAAAGGAGCGGCAGCCCGACTCGGGTGCAGCCAGGATCGGCCAGCCGGTCCGCTCGGCGAAGGCAGCGATGTCGGCAGCGTCGAGCCCGTGTCGGCCACCGGCGACGATCACACCGCGCTGGCGGTCGTACTCGGTGTCGAGCGGCCCGTTCACCGCGTACGCCCGCGGCACCGGGAGCGGTGGCCCGATCGGCTCGGGCAGGTCGTTCGCCACGCCGACCAGCGGCTCACGGAACGGCAGGTTGAGGTGCACCGGCCCGGTCTCGGCCGTGGAGAACACCCGCTGCGCCAGGGGGCGCCACCCGGCCGGGTCGGCCTCGTCGGGCACCTGGGCGTCGTGGAACCAGCGAACGGAACGGCCGAACAGCTCGAGCTGGTCGATCGTCTGTGGCGCCCCGATGCCTCGCAGCTCGGGCGGCCGGTCGGCAGTCGCCACGATCATCGGCACCTCTGACAGGCCCGCCTCGACGACCGCAGGATGGAAGTTGACGGCTGCGGTACCGCTCGTGCACAGCAGCACTGCAGGCACCCCGTCGAGCCCCAGACCCAGCGCCACGAACGCGGCGACGCGCTCGTCGTGCACCACGTGCAGCGCCAGTTCGTCCCGCTCGGCGAGCGCGATCGCCATGGGTGTGCTGCGCGATCCCGGGGCGACGACGGCGTGTCGAACGCCGCATCGGATCCACTCGTCGACGAGCGTGGCGCACGCGGTGGCGTTGGCGTTTCCGATCGGCGACCCGGTCATGCGGCCCGACGCTATAGCTCCTAGGGTTGATCCCCATGAACGCAACCACGAGCACTCCGAGGCTGCAGGTGGAGATCTGGTCCGACGTCGTCTGCCCGTGGTGCTACATCGGCAAGCGTCGGTTCGAACGGGCGCTCGCAGAACTCGACGGTGAGGTCGACATCGACGTCGTCTACCGGCCGTACCAGCTCGACCCCACGGCGTCGCCCGGCAAGACCCAGCCGGTGTTCGACGCCTACGCCAAGAAGTTCGGCGGGCCCGAGCAGGCCACGGCGATCCTGCAGCGGGTGACCGAGGCCGCGGCCGACGACGGCATCGACTTCCACATGGACCGAGCGCTCCGGGCCAACACCCTGCTCGCCCATCGCCTGCTCTGGCTGGCGGAGTTGCCCGGTTCACCGGTCGACCAGCAGGTGTTGAAGGAACGGTTGTTGCAGGCCTACTTCGTCGACGGTCTGAACATCGGCGATCCCGAGGTGCTCGCCGACTGCGCCGCGGAGGTCGGATTCGCCCGGCAGGACGCGCTCGACTTCCTCGAATCCGACCGCGGCCGCGACGAGGTCGCCGCGTACCTCGCGCAGGCCGGCGACGCCGGCATCTCGGCCGTGCCCACGTTCGTGGTCAACGGGCAGTGGGCGATCCCCGGCGCTCAAGACACCGACACGTTCGTCAACGTGTTCCGGCGGCTGACCGAGAAGCTCACCGCCGACGCGGCCGCGCGGGCCGCCGCCGACACCGGTTCGGCCGCCGAGGCGTGCACCGACGATGCCTGCGAGGTCTGAGTCCGGGTTCGCCGACCGACTCGTGTTCCTGCACGGGTTCACGCAGACGCACCACCACTGGCACGCCGGGGCACGGCGGCTCGCCGGAGCACTCGAATCCACGACGGCCCTGTCGTTCGTCGACCTGCCCGGGCACGGACTGGCCGCCGCCGACCGCACCCCCATCGCCGACGCCGGCGCACCGCTCGCCGAGCTGGCCGGTCGCGGCACCTACATCGGCTATTCGATGGGTGGCCGCTTCGCGTTGACCGCGGCGGTCGCCCGCCCCGACCTGGTCGAGCGCCTCGTGCTGATCGGAGGCACGCCCGGCATCGAGGACGACGCCGAACGCGCAGAGCGCCGGGTGCTCGACGGCGAGCGCGCCGCACAGATCGAACGCGACGGCGTCGACCGCTTTCTCGACACCTGGCTCGCCGCTCCGATGTTCGCGGGCCTGCCCGACGACCCCGACGGGCTCGCCCACCGTCGCCGCAACACCGCCGCCGGATTGGCGAGCAGCCTCCGCCTCGCCGGCACCGGGAGCCAGCCCTCGCTGTGGGGTCGCCTCGAGGAGATCACCGGCCCCGTGCTCGTTCTCGCCGGGTCACTCGACACGAAGTTCACCGACATCGGCCGTCGTCTGGCCGAACAGTTGCCGGACGCCACGTTCGCCACGATCCCGGGCGCCGGCCATGCGGCCCACACCGAGCGCCCCGACGAGGTCGCCGAGGCGATCGCCACCTGGCTCCGCTGACGAACACCGGTCTGTCACCACCGGACGGGGCGACCTCCTTCGAACACAGCCCCGGAATCGACCAGGGTCGTCAGCACCACGACCGATTCGGCGGGGACCCCCACGACGTC
>CAXAWD010000535.1:0-2756 GCA_963972325.1 uncultured Acidimicrobiaceae bacterium | reverse complement strand
CATCATGCCGCCCGGGAATGCGTAGTTCTCGAGGACGACCTGGTGGATGATGCCGGAGCCGGGCCCCCAGAAGCCGATCGAGTACTTGGCCGACACGGTCTTCAGGAAGTCGTAGACCTCCTTGTTGGTGTCGATCGCCACGCCGAGGTCGATCGACGCACCGACCTTGGCCTGGATCAGGTGGTCGCAATGCACGGTGGACGGCACGGCAGCTTCGTCGAGGCCGGCGGTCATGAACTGGAGCAGGGCCATCTGGGCCGTCGCGTCCTGCATGGCGACACGATCGGGGTTGAAGTCGTTGTAGGTGACCCCGCGCTCGATCGGCTGACCCTCCGGATCGGTCAGGTGGTTGATGAGGATCTTCTCGGCGAGGGTCAGCGGGCGACCGAGCCGGTCGCGACCGAGTTGGGCGTTGGCGGACAGCTTCGAGTACACGGCCTCGACGAGCTCGATCGGGGTGGTGGCAGTCACAGACATGTAGACAACTATAATACAAGTTCATGGAACCCCCAAAGGCCGACACGCCGCCCCAGCGGGCGAGCCGCTGGCGCGGGATCGACCACGTCCAGCTCGCGATTCCGGTCGGCGCCGAGGACCGGGCGCGCCGGTTCTACGTCGACACCCTCGGCATGACCGAGGTCGCCAAGCCGGCGGCGCTGGCGGTTCGCGGCGGCGCCTGGTTCCGGGCCGGAAGCGTCGAGTTGCACGTCGGCGTCGAGGCCGACTTCGTTCCGGCCCGCAAGGCCCATCCGGCACTGCTCGTCGAGGGCCTCCCGGAGTTCGTCGAGGCCGTCGGGCTCGACGCCCGATGGAGCGACGAGATCGCCGGCACAACGCGCTGCCACATCGACGACCCGTTCGGCAACCGCATCGAACTGATCGACACGGCAGGCTGAGGACGACCCCGATGAGACGTATCCGCTATCAGGAGATCGCCGATGACCTCCGGGCTCGCGTCGGCAAGGCCGCGCCAGGGTCGTTGCTGCCGAGCGAGTCCGATCTCTCTCGCGAGTTCTCGGCCAGCCGGGTCACGGTCCGGCGAGCGCTCGAACTGGTACGGGACGAAGGGCTGATCGCGTCCCGCCAGGGCCTCGGCTGGTTCGTGGCCGCCGATCTCGTGCCCCAGCGTCTCGAGCGCCTCGACACGATCGAGGCGCAGCTCGAACAGCAGGGCAAGACCACCCGGCGTGACGTGATCGACTTCTCCTACGAGGCTCCGCCCGAGCACGTCGGCGAGATCCTCGCGACCGACCGGGTGTTGCGGGTCAAGCGGTTGAACTTCGCCGACGGCGACCCGTTCGCGGTCGTCACGGTGTGGTGCCCGGCCGAGCTCGCACAGCACATGTCGATGCGGGACGTGCAGCGGCAGCCGTTCAACGAACTGCTCGACGTGCAGTTCAGCGGGGCGACACAGACCATCGGCGCCGACGTCGCCGCTGCCGGAGACGCCGAACTCCTCGGCGTCCCCGTCGGCGCCCCGCTCCTCAAGTGCCGTCGCGTCACCGCCGATGACTCCGGGATGGCAGTGCTGGTCAGCGAGTTCGTCTTCCCGGCGCATCGAACCGAGTTCGTGATCGACATGACGCACGAAGCGCCGTCGATGGTGCCGACCGGGCTGCGGTTGGTGGAATGACCGCCGATGATGCTCCATCAGCGTCGACGTCCTTGATCGGCGCCGCGACGGACGACCCCCGCGCAGAGTCGATCGAGCGCCGGCGGCTGCCCGGCTACCTCGGGATCGTCGGCGTCACCGGCGACGGGGTGATCCGGTACGCCAGCGTGAGTCTCGAGCCGGTGCTCGGCATCGAGCTCGGTGATGCCATCGGTCGCAACTTCGTCGAGTTCATCCACCCCGAAGATCTTCCGCAAGCGATCGAGTCGTTCACGGGTGTCGCCGACCGTCCGGGCCATCACCAGGCGCTCGAACTCCGGGTGCTCGGTGCCGAGGCGGTGCCGATCAACGTGGTGGCCGACAACCAATTGGCAGAGCCCGGCATCGAACTGGTTCTCATCAACGTCGCCGACCCGGCCGACCGCCGTCGCTCCGCACGACTGCTCGAAGCACAGGCGGCCGTCGTGCACGAGGTCGCGCTCGGCAACTCCTTGACCCGCGCGCTCGTCGCCATCGCGTCGTTCGTCGAGCAGGTGCTGCCCGGCTTCGCTGTGGCGATGTACACCTCGTCCGGTGACGTGCCCGTCCTGATCACCACCGCCACCAGTCGAGACGTCGCTCGCCGGATGGACGCCGAGCTCCGAGCTCCGTCCGGCGCCCTCGTCGCTCGCCCCGACCGACTGCTGCCCGGTGCGGTCGCGGTCGGCGGCGAGGAGACCGTGGTCGCCGACGACGTCACCGATTCGATGTGGACGGCGGCGGTCGAGGTGCTGCGGGGGGAGTGGGCGAGCATCTGGTCGACACCGATCCGGCACGGGCGTGGTGATGCCGTGCGCGGCGTGATCGAGGTCTACGGCCCTCACCCCTCGCACCCGGCCGACGAAGACTGGGCCGTGCTCGACCTGGCGAGCAGGATGTCGGCGATCTCGCTCGACCACCAGGCCATGCGCGACCGGATGCAGCGTGACGCATCCGTCGACGCTCTCACCGGTTGTCCCAATCGGCGACGATTGATCGACGAACTCGACGAGCTGGTCGCCGACGGCGCGCGCGGTGCGGTCGTCGGCTTCATCGATCTCGATCGGCTCAAGGTCGTCAACGACGCGCTCGGGCACGAGGCGGGCGACGTCGTGATCCAGGCGTC
>CAXAWD010000534.1:0-2767 GCA_963972325.1 uncultured Acidimicrobiaceae bacterium | reverse complement strand
GGCGGGAGCAATCTGCGGGCGCATCTGTGCGGCGCCGTGTTCCAGGTCGCGAACTGGGTGTTCCTGGCGGGTGACGGGTCGTATCAGGATCTGCTCGAACGGTCGAGCGGTACGTCGTCGCCGCTCGAACACTTCTGGTCGTTGGCGATCGAGGAGCAGTTCTACTGGGTCTGGCCGCCGCTGATGATGCTGGTGCTGTCGCGCGTGCCCCGGCACGGCGGTCGGCTGGCCGTGATCGGTGGTCTGGCGGTCCTCACATCTGCCAGCGCGCCCGTGATCGCGCTCGTGTGGGGCGCCGATGCAGCGTATTGGGCGACGCCCGCTCGGATCGGCGAGATCATCATCGGGGCCGCGTTGGCGACCGTGTTGGCGCGTCGGTCCGTGCCGGAGCGCGTCGGGTCGTTGGCACCGCTCGCGTTCGCGGTGCTGATCGTCTGCATCGTGACGTTCCCGTCGTCGGGCGGGCCCGCGTACGGCGGTGCGTTGCCCTTGGTTGCGCTGGTGTCGGCGAGCCTCGTGCTCGGTCTGCAGCAGCCGGGTCGGCTTCGGGACCTGCTGGAGCACGACGGGGTCGTGTGGGTCGGTAAGGTGTCGTACGGGTTGTACCTGTTCCACTGGCCGATCTTCGTGCTGGTCCACGCCGACCGGTTCGACTGGCCGGGGCCGGCGCTGTTCGCCGTTCGGATCCTGCTCACGCTCGCCGTCACCATCGTTTCGTACGAACTCGTCGAACAGCCGATTCGGCTGTACCGGGGGAGTGGGCCCCGGATCACGTTCACCACCGCTGCCGCGTCGTCCGTCGTCGTGGTGGTGTTGGCTGTCGCCGTGGTGCCCGGTGGTATCGGCGAGTACTGGAACCCGGACGCGGACACTGTGGCGGCCGCGTCGATCGACGTGACCGACGAACCGCTCGCCGCGTTGACTGCGACCACCACGACGGTGGCACCGAACGGATCGCCATCGCCATCGACGTCGTCATTGCCATCGTCGTCATTGCCATCGTCGTCATTGCCGTCGTCGTCATTGCCATCGCCATCGCCATCGACGTCGCTCCCGGCCTCGACGCGTCCGACGACCGTTCCCGCGCCGGAGGTCGACAACGTCGCGTTGCCGACACCTTCACGACCCGTGCGGATTCTCGTGACCGGCGACTCGACGGCGAAGGCGTTCGGCACCGGCCTCGTCAACTGGGCCGCGGCGCACCCGGAACTGGCGCAGGTCGAGGTGGTCGGGGCGCCGGGCTGCGGATTCCTGACGGGCGGCGAACGCCGCACCGGCGACTCGATCGAACCGATCGAGGGCTGCGACCGATGGCTCGAACGGTTCGTGTACCCCGAAGTCGAGCGGCTCCGCCCCGACGTCGTGGTCGCGATGGTCACGTCGTGGGATCTCGTCGACCGAAGGTGGGACGGCGAGGAACTCCTGACGCCGTTCGACGACGAGTTCGCCGACCGTCTCGAGGTCGACTACCGCTCGCTGGTCGCATCGCTCGAAACGGCCGGCGCCGGCCGGGTCGCGCTCGTCCGCCATCCGATCCCCGACCCCTACTGGTTACCCCGTGTCGACGCGCAGGAGGACCCGGCGCGGCACCAGGTGATCTACGACCTCTACGACCGCCTCGCCGCCGACGACGATCGCGCCGCCGTGGTCGCACTCGACCGGTGGCTTCGCGACGTCGGCCTCGACGAGAGCGAGGAGGCGCGCCCCGACGGTGTGCATCCGACGCCCGAGGCGGCGACCGACGTGAGTGAGCGCTATCTGGGAGACCGACTCGTCCGCATCGCACTGGGAGTACCACAACCGTGAACGACAGCTTGTTCGACCATCCCGCCGATCATCCGGCAGATCGCCCCGACGCGGCAGCTTCCGGCGACCGTGTCGCCGACGCGGCGCCGGTGACCGTCTACACCGACGGGGCCTGCTCCGGGAACCCCGGGCCCGGTGGCTGGGGGTGGGCGGTCGCTCCCGATGGTGAACCGTGCGGTTCCGGTGGCGAGACGCACACCACCAACCAGCGGATGGAACTGATGGCGGTGCTCGAGGCGCTCCGTTCGCTCGGTGTCGGGTCCGAGGCCGGGCCGGTCACGGTCGTATCCGACTCCACCTATGTCGTCAACTGCTTCCGCGACGGCTGGTGGGTGAAGTGGCAGCACAACGGTTGGAAGAACTCGAAGAAGGAGCCGGTCGCCAACACCGACATCTGGCAGCCGCTCGTCGAGATCGTGCAGTCGGGCTCGGTCACGTTCCGGTGGGTCAAGGGTCACTCGGGCGACCGGATGAACGATCTGGTCGACCAGCTCGCCGTCGCGGCGGTCCCGAACGGGTCGTCTTGACGATTCCTTGAGTCGGCCGTTCGACGTGCCGATATCTCTGACGTGACGTTACAAACGCGTGACGAATCGCTACGGTGCGCGGGCATGACGACGACTCGGCGCCTCGCCGCGGCCCTGGCGTTGGTGCTCGGTGGAACGGCGGCGCTCGTCGCTCCCGTGGACCCGGTCGACGCCGCCCCGCCCGGCGACGACGAGATCATCGCGTTCGAGGTGCGTGGCGTCGGCAACGGCCACGGTCGCGGTCTCAGCCAGTGGGGTTCGTACGGCCGTGCGATCGACGGACAGTCGTGGCAGGAGATCCTCGACGCCTACTACAGCAACACCGAGGCCGGCACGGCGACGAAGACCGATCTCCGCGTCCGGCTGACCCCGTGGGTCGGCGTCGGCACGCTGAGCGTGATCAGCCGGGGCGGCAAGGCGGCCTGGAACGGCTC
>CAXAWD010000533.1:0-2775 GCA_963972325.1 uncultured Acidimicrobiaceae bacterium | reverse complement strand
CATCGACGTGCTTGGCGGCGTCTTCGCGCTTGGTGAAGAAGCCGGTCGACTCGATGACCACATCGACGTCGAGGTCTCCCCAGGGCAGGTCGGCCGGGTTGCGCTCGGACAGCACTCGCAGGGAGTCGTTGCCGACGCGCAGGCCCGTCTTGGTGGCCCGGATCTTCTGCGGCAGCGTGCCCATCACCGAGTCGTACTTGAGGAGATGCGCCATCGTGTCGAGCGACCCCAGGTCGTTCACCGCGACGAAGTCGATGTCCGCGTTGCGCTCTTTCGCTGCACGGAAGAAGTTCCGTCCGATTCGACCGAAGCCGTTGATGCCAACTCGCACCGTCATGTCCAGGTTCCTTTCATGGGGGATGCTCTGTCGCCGACACCGTGCCGACCGTGTTCAGACCTATCGGACTCAGACACTAGTTGCACCGCTACTGAACGGTATGTAAGTGACCGCCCGATCAGCCGCCGGAGCCGACGTCACGGTGTGACGTGCGCACGGCGACACCGCGTGCGCCGAACCGACTCGACAGCTCTTCGGCGATGGCGACCGACCGGTGACGGCCACCGGTGCAACCGATCGCGATCGTCAGGTAGCTCCGGCCCTCGGCCTTGTAGCGCGGGAGCAGGTCGACCAGCAGGGTCTCGAGGTGTTCGAGGAACGTGCTCGTCGCCTCGCGTTCGAGTACGTAGTCGCGGACTCGCGGGTCGTGCCCGGTCAACGGCCGGAGCGACTCCTCCCAGTGCGGGTTCGGCAGGAACCGGACATCCATCACGATGTCGGCATCGAGCGGCAGACCGTTCTTGTAACCGAAGCTCTCGATCGCGATCTGGAGGTGCTCACGATCGGGTTCGTCGAACGCGGCGACGAGCCGCTCTTTCAACTGGTGCACATTGAGATCGGTCGTGTCGATCACCAGATCGGCCTGCGCCTTGACCGGTTCGAGCAGACGCCGCTCGGTCTCGATCGCCTCGAGCAGACCGTCGGCCTCCCCGGCGAACGGATGCTTGCGCCGGGTCGCGTCGTAGCGCTGCACCAGCGCCGGCGTCTGCGAATCGAGGAACAGCAGCACGACCTTGTGGCCGGCGCCGCGCATCTTGGCGACGCCCGGCAGCAGGTCGTCGTGGTTGCGACCGGACACGAGAGCAAGACGACCGATCGGGCTGCCCGGCGTGGACGCCAGATCGACGATGGTCGGCACCAGCGTGGTGGGCAGGTTGTCGATCACGTAGAAATCGAGGTCGTCGAGCACGTCGGCGGCGGCACTGCGGCCCGCACCCGACAACCCGGAGATCAGAACGACGTCGGCCACGCCTCCACCTTAGTGGCCGTCCCGCTCCGCGACCCGAAGCCTCAGAGCAGTTCGAAGCCGGTGACCAAGGCCCCGTCAGGGCCGCGCACGGTTGCGGCGCGCATCCCCCACGGACGGTCCGCGGCGGGCGACACCACGTCGGCCCCGCGGGCTTCGACCGATGCGACCCAGGCGTCGACGTCGTCGACCTCCCAGCCGAGACCGACGGGCACCGGTACGGAGGCGGTGTCGGGCCGGTGCGGCCGGTCGGGCGACGGCGCCCCGGCGAAGATCTCGACCTGCGCACCGGGCGCCTGGAAGATCGCTCCCCTGCCGTCGTCGTCCCACGACGCCACGACGTCGAGGCCCAGCACCCCGCCGAAGAACTCGGCGGCGGCGTCGAAGTCGGGCGGCGAGTACCTAGCCAGGTGCCACGCGACCGACCGAGGTACTCGGTGATCAGTCGTTGCGACGGAGACGGAGGTACAGCAACCGCGGGACGGTGGCGGCGTCGCGGTATTCCGGGGCGCGTTCGAGGAACCCGGGCGGCGGTGCCGGTTCGATCATCCGCTCCAACACCAGACCGTGCTCGACCAACGTGTTGAGATACCGCGACAACGGACGGTGGATGAACCGGATGTACACACCGAGTTCGACCTGCTCGACCGACTCGCTCTCGACCAGGTACGGCCCGATCCGCCAGTACTGCTCGGGTGGGTCGATCATGTGATCGTCGATCCAGCCGCTCCCAGGGGTCTGCAACAGCGGGTGATTGAGGAAGAAGCAGAACCGGCCACCGGGCTTCACCACGCGCGCGACCTCGGCGATCGCGGCGTCGACCGCGTCGATGTGTTCGAACACGAGGCAGGCCACCGCCGCATCGAAGCTCGCGTCGGCGAACGGCAACTCGTCGGCCGTCGTGCGGAGGTACGCCGGCCCCCCGCCGCGCTCGTGCGCCACGCTGATCTGGTTCCACGTCGGATCGATACCGACGACCTGCGCGCCGACCGCGGCCATCATGCGTGCGATCTGCCCGTCGCTGCAGCCGATGTCGAGGATCGACCGGGCATCGCCGAGTTCGGCCGCGGCGAGCGGGAGAATCTGTTCCTCGTACTCGGGATCGGCGCCGTCGGTGAACCCGTCGATCCACCAACCGGCGTGGTCCTCCCACAGGTCCCGAGACGGATCACGGTTCGGCTCGCTCGTCACAGTCGAGGAGGTTACGTTGCTCGCATGAAGTTCTCTGCCTGGCCCAACATGTCCCATCCCCCCGCCGAGGTGCTCGACACGGCCCGGTGGGCCGAGGCGGCCGGGTGGCACGGCGTCTGGTACGCCGACCACTACATGCCCAACACCGGCGACGAATCGTTCATCCCCGGCGACACACACGAGTGCTGGGCGATGCTGCCGGCGATCGCCGCCGTGACCGAACGGGTACGCATCGGCTCGCTCGTCGCGCCCACGTCGGTCCACCACCCGGCGGTCCTCG
>CAXAWD010000532.1:0-2778 GCA_963972325.1 uncultured Acidimicrobiaceae bacterium | reverse complement strand
TATCTCAACCCTCGGTACGGCGCCCAGCAGGCACAGTTCACCCTCGAGCCGTCGGCCGAGACCGACGGTCGCTTCATCGCCGCTGCCGGGGCGGGCCTCACGATGATGACCATCGCACCGGAACTCCCCGGTTCGGTCGAGAGCATCGCCCGGATGGTCGCCGCGGGCGCCGTCGTCGCACTGGGCCACTCCGCCTGCAGCGCCGACGACTACCGAGCTGCACGACGGGCCGGTGCGAGCCACATCACGCACCTCTTCAACGCGATGCAGGCACCGCGCGTCTCCGCCGGTGAGGAGTACGGGGGCGTGCACGACATCGGCATCGAGGAACTCTGCGTCGTCGACGACGGTGTCACGGTCGACATCGTGATGGACCGGGAATGCGCCCACGTCGGGTACGAACTGATCGAGGCGACCCTGCGGTGCAAGCCCGCCGGCTCGATCGCGCTGATCTCCGATGCGATGGCGGCCGGAGGGCAGCCCGCCGGCAGTCACGAACTGCCCGACGGCCGGGTCGTCACCACCGCCGACGACAGCGACGTGGCGCGGTTGCAGAGCGGGTTGCTCTGCGGCAGCACGATGTCGATGAGCGACGCCGTTCGGAACGCCGTCGAACGGTACGGCGTCGATCCGGCCGACTCGCTGCGGATGGCGACCGAGGTGCCGGCCCGCATCCTCGGGGTGTCCGACACCGTCGGCCACCTCCGGACGGGAGCGCGAGCCGACCTCGCCGTGCTCGACGGAGCGCTCGGTTTGCTCGCCACCGTCGTCGGTGGCGAGTTCGTGTACTCGACCGATCTCGATCAGAAGGAAGACGTGTGAGCAAGGACATCGAAGAGATCCGGGCGTTGTTCCCGGTGGTGGAAAACTGGACATACCTCTACAACGGCAGCGTCCACCCGCAGCCCACCCCGGTCGTCGAGGCGATGACCGACTTCGTGCGCGACTGGTCGCAGGGCGGCGAGGCGGCGTACCCCGCCGGCATGGACGCTTTTCTGGAGTTGCGCGAGGGGTTGGCACGCCTCATCGGCGGCACGGGTTCGAACATCGTGATCACGGACTCGACCACGACGGCACTCAACCTCGCCGCACAGTTGGTCGCCCCGCGACCGGAACAGAACGTCGTGCTCGAAGATCTGGCGTTCATGACCAACACGTACTCGTGGTTGGCCAGCGGGCTCGCCCTCGCCGACGTGCGTTTCGTGCCCGAAGTCGGTGGCATGGTTCGCAACGCCGATCTCCGCGACGCCATCGATGCCGAGACCGCGCTCGTGAGCCTGTCGGCCGTTTCCGTGAGCAGCGGGTTCCGACACGACCTCGCAGCGATCTCCGAACTCGCCGCGTCGACCGGTGTGAGCACCCTGATCGACGGCGCGCAGGCGGTCGGTGTGGTCGACATCGATCTCGCTGCGACACCGCTCGACTTCGTCGCCGGGACCGCCGCGAAGTGGCTGATGGGCCCGGCAGGCGTCGGCTACCTGCACATCGACGACCGCTACCTCGAAGCGACGCCGCCGACGACTGGATGGCTCGCCGCATCGAACGTGGGGGACTGGGATCTCCGCCACATGGAACTCCACGACGACGCGATGCGCTTCCAGGGTGGGCTGCCCAACTTCACCGGCATCGTCGGCACCCTCGCCGCGATCAGGTTCCGTGAGGCGCTCGGCACCGAGTTCGTGGCGGCCCGGATCAAACATCTGGCCGACTATCTGATCGGCGAGCTCGGCGAGCTGGGTGCCGACATCTGGACGCCGCTCCCGGACGACCAGCGCGCCGGCATCGTGTTCTTCCGGTCCGACCGTGCCGACGAGATCAACGAACGGCTGCGAGCCGAGCGGATCTACTGCGGCACGTTCATGGGTGGCATCCGATGCGACCCGTCGTTCTACAACACCGAAGCCGACATCGACCGGTTCCTGGCGGTCGTGGCGCAGTACCTCTGAACCCCGACCGCTGGGTGTTCGCCCGCTGAGTGTCGGCTATGCGCCGTCGATGGTGTCGAGTTCTTCGCTCGCGGTCTTGAGCACGTTCATCAGTGCGAAATCGCTGCCCCACGGCACCATCTGTGCCCCGAGGGCGCGGAAACGCTCGATGTCGGCCACCGACCCGGCGGTGATGCCCCACACCTTGCCGTGCTTCGCGACCGCGGCGGCGACGCGTTCGATCGCCCGATCCATGGTCATGTCGGTGCCACCGGGTGCGTTGGCGATCCGCAGGCTGAGGTCGGCCGGGCCGATGAAGAGACCGTCGACGCCATCGACGGCAGCGATCTCCTCGGCATTCTCCACCGCCTGCAGCGTTTCGACCTGCGTGATGATGAACGTCTCGCGGTTGGCGTCGGCGATGTAGGTCGAGTCCGGCGTCCACGCGTCGATGCCGTAGTCGGCGTCGAAGCCGGCGCCGTCGAGCCCACGGTTCCCCAACGGCGGGTACTTCATGGCGTACACCAGGTCGGCTGCGGTCTCGGCGTCGGACACCAGCGGCATGAGGAATCCGGTCGCACCGTCTTCCAGGTAGCGGTAGAGCTCGGTGGCGCCGCGTGTGGGCGGCCGCACCAGGCAGTCGATGTCGTTGTACTTGCAGAAGGCGAGCAGCGATTGCACTTCTCGCTGGTCCATCGCCCGGTGCTCGAGGTCGAGCCAGATGCCGTCGAAGCCGTATTCGGCTGCGTAGCGAACGTAGAACGGGAGGAAATGGCCGAGGTTGCAGACCCGGGCGAAGCCGCCGGTTCGGAACTTCTCGAGCACTTTGCTGGAACGCATGGATGACTCCGAT
>CAXAWD010000531.1:0-2780 GCA_963972325.1 uncultured Acidimicrobiaceae bacterium | reverse complement strand
CTCGCCACCGGTCAGGCGGTTCGCAACCAACTGGAACCGATCGCCGACGCCGACCACCCCGGCGAGGGGCGCTGGTACCTGACCACCAAGGTCCGCCACGACAGCGAGGTCGGTCCGGTCGTTGTCGTGACCTCCGTCGACGCACAGCTCGGCGACCGTGCCGACGCCGCCACGGGTCTGCGCGCCGCGATCGAACTCGTGCACGATCGATGGGACCGACCGTTGCGGGTCGACGACCTCGCCGCCGCCGCCGGCATGAGCCCCGACCGGCTCGAACGGGCGATGCGGCGTGCGCTCGCCATCTCCCCGAAGCAATACATGCTCCGCATCCGTGCCGAACGCGCGGCGGCACTGCTCGCGACCACCGACCGGCCGATCGCCAGGATCGCGGCCGAGTGCGGCTACTACGACCAGAGCCAGATGACCCGTCAGTTCCGACGCCACATCGGCGTCACCCCCAGCACCTACCGCCACGCCCTTCCGACCGGGAGCGTTGACGCAGCCGAGTAGTCGGTGGTGCATCGCAGCCCGAGACGATCCCGAAGCCGGCGTCGCCGCGGTGACGTTCGCCGTGTCATGCGTCTCAAGCTGACGTCACCGGCGGCCGATAGCGACGGGCGGCCTCATCGAGTTCCGCTCGGCGTACGTCTCCGAGCCGAACGGAATTCTCGGCCGCCGACCGCGACCGGATGACGCCGGCCGCCCACACCCCCACCCCATACGGAAGGACGACATCGATCATGCAACAGGCGGGATGGGCCGCAGACCCCACGGGTCGTCATCACTTGCGTTACCACGACGGTCGGAACTGGACCGAGCACGTCTCCGGCGGCGGCACGATGGGGATCGACCCGATGCCACCGACCGGCGGGCCGCCGCCCACCCCCGGGGAGTCCTCGACCAGCGTTGCTCCCCCGCCGATGGCAGCACCATTGGTCACCACGCCGCCGCCGCCGATCATCGAGCCGGACAAGAAGCCGGTGTGGAAGCGCTGGTGGTTCATCACGGGCGTTGTGTTCGTCATCATCGCTGCCATCGCAGCAGCGGTGGCCCCGACTGACGACGAGGCCGACGAGGCCGACGAGGCCGCTGACACGGTTGCCGCGATCGAGTCCACGTCCGACGCCGAGGACACGGCTCCCGAGACGGCTGCGTCGACGCCGAATGGTTCCGACCCGGAGACGACCACCCCGGCCGCATCGGAACCGTCGCCGACGACTGCCCCGACCACGGCAGCCCCGACCACGACCGCGCCGATGCCCGAGGGCGGCACCGCGGACTCACCGCTCCCGATCGGCGATTCGACGCGATCGCTGTTCGAGTACGAGTCGTTCCTCGGCGACAGTTGGAACGGCTACGTCGGCGGGATCGTCGAGACCGGCATCGGCCAGTTCAACGACGAGCCCGGCCGGTGTCTCGTCGTCGTCGGCACGTTGACGGCGACCGAGTTCGGGGCCGGCACGTCGAACTCGTTCGACGCCCCGAGCTTGACGATGCTGGTCGACGGCCGCGCCGTCGACAGCGACGTGAGTTCCTGCGACGTCGACGCGATCGAGGCTGCCGGGTACGCCTGGATCCTGAACGCCGAGGTCACCCAAGGCACCACGTACGCCTTCTACGACGAGTTCTTCCTCCCGACCGACGCCGTTCCGAGCGCACTGCTCGTCGGTGATCGTTTCGGCGACCCGTTGTTCTTCGAACCGACCGTGACCACCGAGATTCCCGAGGTCGGTGAACTCTCAGTCGGTGACCTCGATCGTGAACTGCTCGCGATCGGTGACCCGACGTCCGGCTTCACCTACTCCGACTTCGGTGATGACGAATGTGAGGGCTACATCGGCGCACTGATCGAGACCCCGGTTGGCGAGTACACCGATGACCCCGGTCGCTGCATCGTCGTCGTCGGGGTCCTGACGCCGACCGAGGTCGACGGTGTCACCGCCAACCCGTTCACCGCTCCGAATCTGTCGCTGATCGCCGATGGCCGGGTCGTCCAGTACGACTTCAACGATTGCGACACATCGGCGCTCGAGGCGGCGGGGTACGAGTGGATACTCGACGCCGAGGTGGTCGAGGGCACGCCGTACCCGTTCTACGACCAGTTCTTCCTGCCCGACGGCACCGGCGACCTCGACGCGGTCGTCGTCGGGTCGTCGGCCGACGTCGACGCCCTCTACTACGAGCCGACGATCTTCGCCGAGATCCCCGCACCTGTCGTCGAGTAGTACCGATGGGGTCGGGACGCCGAATGGGCGCCCCGACCCGCGGTACGCTCCGGTCGTGGGGGAATCGGATGCCGATCGTCGCCTTCGTCGAGCCGACGCCCCTGCGCGGCCGGCGACGACTTCCGGCACAGGTGTCCCCCGTGGAGGGCACCTCGGGCGTGTACTGCACATGGCCCTCTCCACGCCGATCGACATTCGCCGACGCCTGGTCGCACGGCGAACGACCGAGCACGGCGTCGACGGCGCACCGTCGGACGGGTCGCTGCCCGACACGTTCGCCCGTCCGGCCGTCGAGTTCGAGGCGTTCTACCGTGCGCAGTACCCGTCGGTGGTCCGCCTCGCCTACTCGTTGTGCGGTTCGATGCAGATCGCAGAGGAACTGGCCCAGGAGGCGTTCGTCTCGGCACATTCGCGTTGGCAGCGGGTGATCGGCTTCGATCGACCCGACCTGTGGGTTCGTCGCGTTGTGATCAACCGATCGATCTCGTTCCGGCGGCGGGAAGCGATCGAACGCAAGGCGGTCGCGCTCCTGCGGCCGATCCGCGACGACACACC
>CAXAWD010000530.1:0-2783 GCA_963972325.1 uncultured Acidimicrobiaceae bacterium | reverse complement strand
GACGGGGCCATCGGTGACCGTGCCGTCGATCACGGCGCCGTCGGTGTCCACGCCCGAACTCACCGTGCCGTCGATCTCGACACCGTTGGCGACCACGCCGCCGGTCACGATTCCGTCCATCACGACCCCGCCGATCTCCACCCCGCCGATCTCGACCCCGCCGATCTCGACCCCGCTCCTGACGGTGCCGGACATCACGACGCCCGAGATCACCGTGCCGCTGCCACCGCTCGGCGGGTTGCTCGGCTGAATCGGCGGGCCCGGCGTCAGGCGTCGAGGAACGACCGCAGCACCGCGGCACCGGCCGCCGGATCCTGCATCATCCACCAGTGACCGAGACCCTCGAGTTCTGCGGTCGAGGCATGCCACTTCTGCGCGACCCGTCGTGCCATCTCGGGGCCGCCGGTGTAGTGGTCGCCGTGCGGAATCACGACGAGCGTGCGCGGTCGATCGGTGAGCTCGGCGAACTGTTCGCCCCACATGTGCATCTTCGGTTGTACCGCCGATCGGTACAGCGCCAAGATGCACGCGCCCATCGTTTCGTCGTTGGCTTCGGCGCACGCGCGTGCCGCGGCCTCGGTCATCCCGGCCTCCACCAGCCGCGGGGTGCGATCGGCGACCGGCATCGCCGCGACCGCCTGGACGAACGCCTCGCCCTCGTCTCGCGTTTGCCAGATCTGCGCCATGGCGTGCCACTCGTACTTGCGGTCGGCGGTGCCGGCGATGTCGGTGACGAACCGGCGGACCAGATCGGGGCGTGCCGTGGCGACCCGCAACGCGTGGCCGCCACCCCAGTCGTGCCCGATCAGATCGACCGGCCCGCCGAGTCGTTCGATCTCGTCGATGAGCCAGTCGCGATAGCCGTCGGATGTCGCCTCGAACCCGGCGGGAACCGGTGCGCCGAACCCCGGCGGGGAGAGGGTCACGGCGTCGTTGCGGCCGAACTCGTCGAGCAGCGGTTGCCAGATGGCCGATGTCTCGGGCACACCGTGGACGAAGACGGCGGTCATGAAACGAGCTCCAGCAGTTCGGCGCGGGTCGGGCCCGGTGACGGTGCGGTCGACACCCGGTCGGCGCACGCCATCACCCGGTCGAGGAATCCGGGGCGGGCCATGACTTCCTCGCCGGTGGCGAAGCAGCTGAACACTTCGGCGAACCCGCGGGTGATCACGGGATCGAGGAGCACGGACCCCTGCATCACGTCGGCGATCCTCTCGGCGTCGTTCGGCGTCGGCGTGCCGCCGTCGCGGTAGATCCGCATCTCGC
The DNA here is from genome assembly GCA_963972325.1 of uncultured Acidimicrobiaceae bacterium. Classification (GTDB taxonomy): domain Bacteria; phylum Actinomycetota; class Acidimicrobiia; order Acidimicrobiales; family Ilumatobacteraceae; genus Ilumatobacter. The sequence goes on along the minus strand of CAXAWD010000530.1, from coordinate 1,517 downwards.
GGACCCGGCGCCGGTCGGTGTGCACGGTCGCATCGTGCCACGGCGTGATTTCGGCTGCCGATCGCTCGTGGAACGCGAGCGACAGTGCGTGCGGGTCGTCGAGGTGCTCGGCGACGCACGCTCGCATCACCTCGGTGTGCATCAGGCCGAGGCTGATGCCCCGCCCGAGCGACGGGTTGGTGCACGAACTGGCGTCGCCGATGGTGACGATGCCCGTGGCGACCGGTTGCCCGTCGACCACGAACTCGCGGTGCCGGTCGACGACGCCGGCCATCGAACGAATCTCGGTGATCGGCTCACCGTCGATCCAGTGGGCGTGTGCGGGGCACGCCCGCACGACCCGCTCGTAGACCTCGGGGTCGCGGAACGCCCGGATCTCCTTGTCGTCCGACAATCCGTACAGCGTCACCGACCAGGTGTCGTTGTCGGCAGGCAGCGTGAGGATCGAGAAGCTGCCGTACGGGGCGAGCATGCCGCCCATGATCGCCGGCATCGCGCCCGGGGCTCTGAAGTAGCGGCCGTAGTAGGCGAAGCCGCTGTCTTCGACGTGGTCGAGGGGTGCGACGGCGCCGACCTCGGCCAACCAATCGGGTGTGGCGGAGCGGCGGCCCGTGGCGTCGACGACGAGGTCGGCGGTGATGTGGTCGCCCGACTGCAGGCGGACGCCGGTCACGTGGGGCGGATGTCCGTCGGCGGTGTCGGCGAGCAGGCCCGCGATCGCCTCCCCACGTCGAACGGTGACGCCGGGGTGGTCGTCGGCGGCGCCCGCCATCGCCCACTCGATCGTGCTGCGCCGCCCGGTGACCAGCTCGAACCGATCGTCATCGGGGGTGATCTCGGCGTCGGGCATCATGCCGAGCAGATACGTGACGAGGTTGAACCGGAACCCGCCGTGATCGACGAGAGCCCGGTGCACGGCGGGCAGCTGTTCGCGCAGGATCGACGTGCCGCGCGCGAGGAGGAAGTGGGCGAGTCCGAATTGGGCGACGCTGCGGCGCTCCCAGTCGGTGAAGGCGCCGTCGGTGTCGGGTGGGGGCGGTGCGGCGTCCCGTTCGACCACGGTGACCTCGTGGCCGTCGTCGGCGAGCATCATCGCGGCCGCCATTCCACACATCCCGCCGCCGGCGACCACAATCTTTCCCATGGAAAGACCGTAGTCGATGGGTGCGGTCGTGTCGACATCGAATGTCGTGCGGGTCACCAGGTGATGTCGTGGCAGCCCTCGTGGGTGTCGGGCTCGACCTGGAACGTGCCGTGCTGCACGTGATGGCGATCGGCGAGCAGTTCCCGCGCCCGGTCGAGGATCGCGTGGTGGTCGGCGCCGGTTCGGGCGACGAGGTGAGCGGAGGCGGCGTCCATGTCGGACGTGAGGGTCCAGACATGGAGGTCGTGCACCTCGACGACGCCGTCGATCGCGGTCAGGTCGTCGGACAACGTCGACAGGTCGATGTGCTCGGGGGCGGCCTGGAGCAGGATGCGGACCGCCTTGCGCCCGAGATGCCACGTGCGCGGCAGGA
>CAXAWD010000529.1:0-2804 GCA_963972325.1 uncultured Acidimicrobiaceae bacterium | reverse complement strand
CGCCCCGGAACTCGGGTTCGCCGATGTGCTCCTCGCCGGTCTGGCGAACGACGGCGGCCTCTACGTGCCGACCGAGTGGCCGGCGCTGCCCCACCTCGCCGTCGCCGCCGGCTACGCCGCCGCTGCCGCGACGGTCATGGAGCCGTTCGTCGGCGACGACTTCGGCGACGGCATCCTGGCCGATCTCTGCCGCGACGCCTACGGCACGTTCCGGCACCCGGCGGTCGTGCCACTGGTGCAGATCGACCATCGGCACTGGCTGCTCGAGCTGTTCCACGGCCCGACGCTCGCGTTCAAAGACGTCGCACTCCAGCTCGTCGGTCGCATGTTCGACCACGTGCTCGACCAGCGCGGGCGGCGGATCACCATCGTCGGTGCCACCAGCGGCGACACCGGTTCGGCGGCGATCGACGGTGTCAAGGGATGCGACCACGTCGACATCGTGATCCTCTACCCGGCCGGTCGCACCAGCGACGTACAGCGCCGTCAGATGACCACGGTCGACAGCCCGAACGTGCACGCGATCGCGATCGACGGCAACTTCGACGACTGCCAAGACCTCGTGAAGGCGATGTTCGGCGACGCCGCGTTCCGCGACGAACTCCAGCTCTCCGCGGTCAACTCGATCAACTGGGCCCGCGTGATGGCACAGATCGTCTACTACGTGAGCGCGTCGCAATCGCTCGCCGGTGAGCCGACGTTCTGCGTCCCGACCGGCAACTTCGGCAACGTGCTCGCCGGTTGGATCGCCCGCGAGATGGGCGCTCCGATCCACGACTTCATCGTCGCCTCGAACTCGAACGACATCCTCACCCGCTTCTTCAACGACGGCGACATGACGGCCCGCGAGGTCGTGCCGACCCTGAGCCCGAGCATGGACATCCAGGTGTCGTCGAACTTCGAGCGGCTCCTGTTCGAGATGAACGGTCGCGACGGCGGCATCACCGCCGAGCAGCTCCGCCTGTTCCGTTCCTCCGGCCGGCTCGCCATCGAACCCGATCAGCAGCAGCGCTTCGTCGACGGTTCGTTCCGTGCCGCACGGTTCGACGACGATCAGACGATCGCGGAGATCGCCCGCGTCCACGCCGACACCGGCCTCCTGATCGACCCGCACACGGCCACGGCCACCGCCGCCGCCCGTCAGGTCGGTGGAGACCGGCCGGTCGTCACGCTGTCGACGGCGCACCCGGCGAAGTTCCCCGACGCCGTCGAGCGTGCCACCGGCGTCCGCCCGGCACTGCCCGACCATCTGGCCGACCTGTTCGACCGGCCCGAACGCACGCAGACGCTGCCGAACGACCTCGCAGCCGTGCAGTCGTTCGTGCGGTCCGTCGCTCGCGTCGTCGCCTGACGCCGCACGCGGGCCCGCCCGGCCGCACACCTGTTCGGCGCTGCGTTGTGCTGAGGTGGTGCACCGGGTTACAGTGGGAACACCTGGGGTTTCCCGGGTCGCACTTGTTCGACCCGACACCACTTCGTACGGTCTGCCCGCCTCACCGGGGTGTCAGCGGTCCGAAGGGGTCCATCGATCCGCCGTCGGCCGATCGGACATGTGTGTTTCCACTCCGGAAGCGTGGCGTTCACGGCGAATCGTTCGTGGTGAAGCCTGCCTCGCCCCATCCCCCCGACATCAAGGGAAGTAGGTCATCGTGACCGCACAGGCGCTCGAACAATCCGTCCTCGAATCGAAGGACAAGGCGCAGCTGATCGCCATCGCCGAGGCACTCGGCGTCAAGGCCAGTACGCGCAACAAGAAGGCCGACATCATCGGCCAGATCCTCTCCAAGACCGGTGGTCCGTCCGGTGCCGACGCCGGAGATTCCGGTTCGTCCGGCGACGCTCCCGAGAAGCCGGCCGCCACATCGTCGGCGAAGTCGGCGGCGAAGGAGTCGCCCGACGAACGCGACGCCGACGGCGACAAGCGCGAGACGGCTGCGGCTCCACCGCCCCCGCCGGCCGAGGAGCCGAAGGCCGAGTGGGAACTCCAAGCCGAGGCCGAGGCCGGCGCAGCGGACGACTCGTCGCCCGCCGATGCCACAGCCAAGGACACCGGGTCGAAGGACACCGGGTCGAAGGACACCGGATCGAAGGACAGCGGGTCCAGGGCCGCCGATCAGGACGGCTCGTCCTCCGACGCCAAGCCGGAGCAGCAGTCCGGCGGTCAGCAGTCGGGCGACGCCAAGCAGGATCAGGGCAATCGCCAACAGCGCGACCAGGGCAACCGCAACAACAACAATCGCAACAACAACAACCGCAACAACCAGGGCGGGAACGAGGGCGAGGGCGAGTCACGCAACAAGCGCCGTCGGCGCCGCCGGAAGAACCGCTCGGGCCAGGACGGTCCCCAGGGCGAAGATCGCGATCTGCTCGACAACGACGGCACCGAGCCGCAGAGCAACGAGCCGATCAAGGTCGACGGCTATCTCGACCTGCGCGACGAGGGCTACGGGTTCCTGCGGGTCAACAACTACCTGGCGAGCAAGAGCGACTCGTACATCCCGGTCAAGCTGAGCCGGCAGTACGGCCTCCGCAAGGGTGACCACGTCGTGGGCATGTCCCGTCCGGCCGGCCGCAACGAGAAGAACCCGGCGATGCTCAGCATCGAGTCGGTCAACGGCCGCCCGCCGGAAGAGGCCAAGAAGCGCCCCCGCTTCGAAGACCTGACGGCGCTGTTCCCCGATTCGCGGCTGCGGCTCGAGGATCCGTCCGACCCGACCAACATGACGGCTCGCATCATCGACCTCGTCAGCCCGATCGGCAAGGGCCAGCGCGGCCTGATCGTGTCGCCGCCGAAGGCCGGCAAG
>CAXAWD010000528.1:0-2806 GCA_963972325.1 uncultured Acidimicrobiaceae bacterium | reverse complement strand
CGGCGGAGATCAGGACGTGCTGCGCACTGAGCGGCGCATAGATCATCGCGGCGACCACCGAACCGGCGAGCGACAACAGGATCACGACCGGGAGCGACAGGCCGGGGTTGACGATCCAGTCGGTGGCGTCGAGCACAGCGAACAGGCCGACCATGACGGCACCGACCGCGAGGAACGCGACCGCTCGTCGTTGGAGCGTGCCACCGACGAGGCCGGCGGCGATCAGCCCGGACAGGGCACCGATCACGATGATGCCGACCACCGAGAAGCCGGGCTCCTCGAGGTAGTTGTTCAGCTTGATGGCGCCGAACTCCTTGAGCATCACGGCGAGCCAGAACACCGGCAGGGAGAAGAAGAGGAAGGCAGCGAAGGTCGACGTGTAGTCGAGCGCGCTGTACTGGCGGACGGCGGTGATGATGCCGATCACCAGGCCGATCAGAATCGACGCGACGGTCGCGAGGATGATCAGCCGGAACGTGGTGCCCATCGCCTGGGACAGCAGTGCCCAGACGTCTTGGCCGTCACGGTTGACGCCGAAGTCACCGCGGAACAACCCGGTGAGCCAGGAGAAATACCGTTCGTGGAACGGCGTGTCGAGCTCGAGCAGCTTGCGCATCTGCGCCATGGTCTGCTCGCGGTTCGGGTCTCTCGACTGGCGGTACTCGGCGAGGGGGTCACCGGAGATGGTGACCAGGAAGAAGGAGAGAAACGTCGAGGCCAGGAGGATCGGGATCGACACCAGGAAACGACGAACGATGAAGAAGAACATGTGAGGTGAGGTCCAGTTCGATCGGTGTGCCGGGCCGACGAATCGGCCCGGCACACCAACGAAAGAGTCAGGTCAGTGGATGACCGACCTGGCTGCTCAGAGGAGCTGCCAGGAAGCAGCGTTCCACATCAGCCCGTTGTTGGACGGGTTGTAGACGATGTTCTCGGCGTTGTCGCTCCAAGCGGCGACACCCGGGAAGCTGAACACCGGGATGGTGACCAGGTCTTCCCAGATCAACACGTCGAGTTCGTTCGACAGCTCGAGCTGGGCATCGGCGTCGAGCTCGGCGTTGATCGCCGCGGCGACCGCGTCGACTTCCTCGCTGCAGTAGCCGGTGAAGTTGATGCCACCCTCGCAACCGTAGATTGCGTCCTGGCCGGACTTCAGCGGGCTACCGGCCCATGCGAACATGGCGACGTCCCAGTCACCGGCCGACAGCTCGACGTCGAAGAACGTCTCCGAACCGGCGTCGATGACGTTGAAGCCCTCGACCTGGTTGCAGCTCTCGACGGCCAGTGCGACCTGGTCGGTACGACGCTGGTTGCCACCGTTGTCGAACCAGCCGATGCGGACGTCGATCGGCAGGGCCTCACCGGAACCGGCGAGGAGCGCCTCGGCGGCGTCGATGTCGACCACGTCGTACAGCCCACCGGAGTTGTCGACGTATGCCGCCTCGAACTCCTGGATCGTGCGGTTGTTGAGGATCTGTGCCTCGGGCACGAGCGGCTGGATCAGGTTCGACACCATCTGCTGACGCGGCAGGCACTTCGCGAACGCCTCACGCACGTCGCGGTTCCCGAACGCCGTGTTGAAGTTGAAGTCGAAGTGCTCCCAGACGTACTGGTTGCCGGTCTCGACCACGACACCGTCGGTGCCCTGGAGCTGCGCGAGCAGGTCAGGGGTCGGCTGCGGGCTCATGGCGTTGATCTCACCGTTGGCGAGCGCCTGGGCCTGAGCTTCCTCGGCGATGTAGCGGATCGTGACCGGGCCGTTGGCCATGGTGCCCCAGTAGTTCTCGTTCGGCACGAGGGTCAGGCTGGCGCCGGCTTCCCACGAGTCGATGATGAGCTTGCCACCGGACGGCATGATCTCGGGCTTCAGTTCACCGGGGTTCAGCGACCAACCGTTGTTGTGGAAGTCGGCCATCGCGGTGATCGCCTCGAGGTCGTCGTTCTGGAACGCAGCGACCGAACCACCGGCTTCGACGCCGGCAGCGGCCTCGATGACGTGGGCCGGGAGCAGACCGGCGAACAGGGCACGCCAGTCGGAGTAGATCGAGCTGTACGACGTGGTGACGGTCTTGCCGTCGTCGGAGCACTCGACCGACTCGATGTCTTCGTAGCCACCGGTACCTGCGACCTCGAAGAGGCCGAGCTCGGAGCCCGACTCCTCGTCGACGACGGGGTTGCCGTCATCGTCGAGCTGCTTGTACGTGCCGTTGGCGGACGCCCAACCGAAGTAGAAGTCGTTGCAGTCGATGGGGTCGCCATCGGACCAGACGGCGTCGGCGTTGATGACGTACTCGATGACCTGCGGGTCGTCGCTGACGACGTTGACCGCGTCGACGAACTCTTCGTCCATCTGCAGCTCGCCGCCGGGGCCGGCGAAGTTGAACGGGGCCGGGAGCACCTGGGTCAGCACGATGGTGTTCTTCACCGAGTTGCTCGATGCGAGACCATTGTTGTAGTTGCTGAACTCCTGGGCGTCGCCATAGGCAACGGCCTGGCCGGTCGGGGCCGGGTCTTCGTCGCCGTCGTCGGACGGCTCGTCGCCATCGTCAGAGGGCTCGTCGCCGTCGTCGGACGGCTCGTCGCCGTCGTCAGAGGGCTCGTCGCCGTCGTCGGACGGCTCGTCGCCGCCGGTCGACTCGTCGGCGGTGTCGCCGGCATCGGCGGTGTCGTCACCTGCGTCGTCGTCGTCTCCACCGCAAGCGGCGAGAACGAGCGAGGCGGCGGCGACCGTTGCGAAGAGTTTGGTACTCCTGCGGGTCTTCACGTGGATCCTCCTGGGGATTGATGGGGGGAGGTATGTCGTGTC
>CAXAWD010000527.1:0-2807 GCA_963972325.1 uncultured Acidimicrobiaceae bacterium | reverse complement strand
TCCTGATCGAGTTCCTCGGGCCAGCCGGACGCGAGATACTCACGGCAGGCGTCGGTCGACACCGTGAAGCCGGGTGGAACCGGCAGTTTCAGCACCGAGGTCATCTCGGCGAGGTTGGCTCCCTTGCCTCCGAGCAGGCCCTTCAGGCTCATCGGTGACTTGCGGTGGTGGTGGTCGAACGCGAAGACGAACGTCATGGATTATAACATTAGTCGAGACCGCCGCTCCGGCCCCAGAGTCCAACGTCACCTCGCGCACGTAGGCTCGTCACATGTTCCGGCTGCTCGGTTTCGACGTGCACGTCCGGTCCGGGTTCGTTCTCTTCACCGCCCTGATCGTGTTCCTCTACCGGGACGCGTTCGGCGTGTGGCTGGCCGGCTCGATCGCCGTCCTCACGCTGCTCCACGAACTCGGGCATGCCGTCGCCGCCCGCCGGGCCGGCTGCCGCGCCGAGATCTCGCTGGATTTCCTGGCCGGCTACACCTCGTTCCGGCCCACTCGTGAACTCTCCCGCGCCCAGCGGGCGTTGATCTCGGTCGCCGGGCCCTTCACACAGATCTCCGTGAGCCTCGTGATCCTGGCAGCCATGGGGGTCGACCCCACCTCGTTCGACAGCATCGCCCGGTCCGACGCCTCGGCTGCGATCTGGTGGGCGGGGCCGGCGATCGGTGCCATGAACCTGATCCCGGTGCTGCCGCTCGACGGCGGTCACCTCGCCCAAACGGGCCTCGAGGTGTTCTTCGGCACGCGCGCCATGCGGATCATGGCGATCGCGAGCGTCGTCATCACCGTCGGTGCGGCGATCGTGATGTACGCCATCGGGTGGGTCGGCTTCGTGATCTTCATCGCGTTCTTGCTGATCAACCAGATCCAGATCGTGCAGGCCACGTCCAAACGCCCCGGTCGGGCGGTGCACCGGTCGGTCGACGTCGAGACCGCGGCATGGGAAACCGGGCGGCCTGGTGTGCTCGAACCCGGGCAGCGTCTGTCGCCCTGGTTCGAGGCCCACCGAGCCGTCCTCCAGGGCGACGCTGGTGGAGCGATGGGTGTCGTCCTGGCCGATCTCCGCTCGGCCAAGCCGGGGCGCTGGGTCCCGCCGGTCGCGGCGACGCGCGAGCAGCTCATCGCGGTGGTCGACACACTCCCCCACGACCTGCCCGCCGCCGGCAACGAGTACAGCGCCCGCGTGCTCGCCGAGATCCTGCTCGCGATCGGGCAACCACAGCGGGCCGGCGACTACGCGGCTGCGACGTTCGCGACGTACCGGTCGTCCACCGTGGCCACGGTGGTCGCACGAGCGTCCGCCGCCCTCGGCGACGACGACAACGCGATTCGGTGGCTCGGCGCCGCGTCGCAGGCGGCGATGGCCGAGTCTGACAACCATCGCCGACTGCTCGCGAACACGATGGACGCCTCACCCGAGTTCGGGCGGCTCCGCACGAACGGCACCTTCATGGTGCTCCGCGGCGAACTCGTCTGAGCGCGTCGCTCGGTCAGAACTGAACGACGCTGCCCAACTCGCTCGACCGCTTGACCCATCCGAGCGCCTGTGTGCCGCTGACGCTGGTGAGCACGCCGACTTCCGTGCCGGCGTCGACGACCGGGTCGCCTGCGGCGGCACCCTCGGGCACCACCAGCCTGCGGAGCGAGCGGGGTGCCTCGGCGGCCCGGCTGTCCATCCGCTCGACGAGCTCCTGGCCGGGGTAGCAGCCCTTGGTGAAGTTGACGGCGATGCCGGTCAGACCCGTACCGCCCGGGATCGTCTCGCCCGGCACGATCTCGGCACCCAGCCGTGGCCAGCCGAGCGCGATCCGTTCGGCCTCGTCGGCAGGCTCGCCGACCTGGTCGGCCATCGACGTGTCGGCGGCGACCCGGATCTTGAATCGGTCGATGCGCGCGAGGAGCGACTCGCCGAACCCGGCATCGGTGTCGAGCTCGAATCGCTCGTCGCCGGCCCTGGTCACCCGAGCCAATCCGTCGATCTTGCCGGTCGGCTCGAGCACGAACGTCCAACGCTGTTCGCCGACCTCCATCCCGTTGAGATCCTGCGACACCTGCGAGTGCAGGTAACTCTGTGCATCGGCCCCCTCGACGACCACCACGTCGCGAACTCCGAGCACCCGATCGACGTTCAGTTCCATTCCCCCAGTCTGGCGTGACACACTCGGGTTCCGATGGCTGAGATCGATGACCTCGTACGACGCACGGTGGCCACCGTGACGATGATCGCCGACAAGGCGACCCGCTTCGCCACGAGGCTGTTCATCGGCGCCGCGGTGGTGTGCATCGGCGGGTTCCTGCTCGGCGTCGCCGCGCTGTCCGGCGGCATCGAGAAGGTCTGGATCGTTCTCGGCATCGTGTTCGGTGCGATCGCCGTGGGTGGGGCGTTGATCGCCCGCTGGCGCGTCGGGTCGGTTCGCCGCCACGTGCCCGAACTCGCGGATGAGGTCCGCACGCTCATCTCCGAAGGTCGCGACGGAACGCGAACCGTGATCGACACGTTCGTCGTCGATGCCGACGGCGACGGCGAGCGCGACCCGTTCGACGGTGGCTCAGCGATCGTGCTGTCGCGCCAGATGTACGGCTTCAAGAACGTGGTCGGCTCGGGCCTCGAGAGCTCGGCCCGGCTCACCGCGGCCGTCACGGCACTCACCAGTTTCCCGGGGCTCGTACTGAGCGCGATCGCGATCAGCCTGGTGTTCGGGTTCCTCGGCGTGATCTTCCTGATCGCCCTCGCCCTCTGAGTACGGGCGGGCGAACCCTCAGGCGGGAGTGCCGGCCGCTCGCCGGGCCGCGGTCATCCGACG
>CAXAWD010000526.1:0-2813 GCA_963972325.1 uncultured Acidimicrobiaceae bacterium | reverse complement strand
GAGTTGTCCTCGATCGACGAGGACGTCGATCGGCCCGACGCCCAGGAGATGATCCGACGGCTGGTGAAGGGCCACGAGGCGACCGCCCGCACGGCCCGCTCGATGTTCGACGTCGTCGAACGTGCGAGCGACGAGCCCACGGCCGACCTCCTCACGCAGCGGTTGCAGGTCCACGAGAAGACCGCCTGGATGCTCCGCAGCATGCTCGCCTGACGCCTCCTCTGTGTCACCGGATCGGTCGTCGACGACCGATCCGGTGACACAGAACGAACTGGCTCAGGGGGCGAAGACGGCGGCGGCGAGTTCCATGCCTCGCGTGTCGCCGAGCAGGCCTTCGTCCATCCGATTCATCACGTACGCGAAGCTGATCTTGCGGTCGACGTCGACGATGATCGACGAGCCGCCCCAGCCGCCCCAGTACGCGTAGTTGCCCTCGGGGAGGTGCGGCACGGCCTCGGAGTGCAGGGCGTAGCCCATGCCGAACCGCACCGGGAGTCCGAGCACCTGGTCGACGCCGTAGGCCTGCTCCCGGAAGATCTGCCCGATCGTCTCGGGCGACAGCAGCTCGACGCCGTCGACGGCACCACCGTTGGCGATCACCGCCTGGATCCGGGCGACCGAGCGGGCGTTGCCGTGGCCGTTCGCGGCGCCGATGCACGCCTGTCGCCACTCATCGGTCCACGCGACGCTCGCGTCGGGCGCCGGACCCGTGAACGTCTTGACGAGCACGCTGTCGGGATCGAGCGTGGTCATGTCGATCGGGAGCGGGGGCGGCGGGATCACGTTCGAGACCCGACCGAACTCGCTCGGATCGAGGCCGATGTGGAAGTCGGCGTCGAGCGGGCCGGCGATCTCCTCGGCGAAGAAGTCACCGAGCATGCGGCCGTCGATACGGCGGATCACCTCGCCGATCAGATGGCCCTGGTTGAGCGCGTGGTAGCCGGACGCGGTGCCGGGTTCCCACCAGGGCTGCTGCTCGGCGAGCATCGCGGTGGACTTGTCCCAGTCGTAGATGTCGTCGACGGTGACCGGCTGCATCCAGGCGCTCACGCCGGACGTGTGCCCCATCAGGTGGCGCACCTCGATGTCGGCCTTGCCGTTCTGGGCGAACTCGGGCCAGTAGGTGGCCACCTTCTCGTCGAAATCGAGTTGACCGCGTTCGACGAGCAACAACGCGCTGAGGAACGTCATCGTCTTGGTGGTCGACCAGACGTTGGTGATCGTGTCGCGCTCCCACGGCGTGGTCTCGGCCTCGTCGGCCCAGCCGCCCCAGACGTCGACGACGGTCTCGCCCTCCACGGTGACGCACACGGACGCACCGACGTCCTTGCCGCTGTCGATGTTTGCGCTGAGCAGCTCGCCCAGTCGTTCGAAGCTCGGGTCGGCGGTGCCGTGGATCTCTGCCATGCCACAGTGTCGCCGCCGGCGCTCCCCGATGGCGATTCGGTCGCGAATCTCCGGCGGACCCGTCGGACTTCCGCGACCTGGGACGATGGAGGGGTATGGGCATCCCGGCGAGCGTCGACGATCACGGGGCCGACCTCCTCGCGCTCTACGACGACGCGCTCCCCCAGATCTACGGGTACCTGCTGCACCGGTGTCGGAACTCGACGGTCGCGGAAGACGTCACGGCCGAGACCTTCATGGCCGCGGTCGAATCGATCGGCCGCGGTGCGGTCGACGAGGTCACCACGGCGTGGTTGATCGGCATCGCCCGGCACAAGCTCGTCGACCACTGGCGCCGGATCGAGCGGGACGAACGGAACCTCCGTGCGGTCGACACCCCCGCCACCGAGGACGACCCGTGGAACGCCGAGCTCGACGGGTTCGCCGCCCGTGACACGCTGGAACGACTCGGCGCCCACCACCGATCGGCGCTCATGTTGCGCTACGTCGACGACCTCACCGTCCCCCAGGTCGCGGCGATCCTCGACCGAACCGTCCACGCCACCGAGGCGTTGCTCGTTCGTGCCCGCCGCGCGTTCAGGGACGTCTACGAATCCCTCCACCCCGACGACACCGAGGAGGTCGCACGATGACCGCCTTCGACGCACTCCGACACGACGACGAACCCGTCGCCCCGAACCGGCGCTTCGCCGAACGACTTCGAGCCCGGGTGACCGCCGCGCTCGCCCCCGAGATCGAACTTCCCGAGAGGACACCCGCCATGACCGACACGTCCACGACCCCGGCCTCCAGCGCCACCGTCACCACCAGCGCGACTGCGGCGACCGCGTCACCGCCGAACACGCTGGTGCCGTACCTCAGCGTGCACGACGCCGCCGCGGCGATGGACTGGTACCAGGTCGTGTTCGAGGCGACCGAGCTCGTCCGGTTCGTCGGCGACGACGGCCGCATCGGTCACGGCGAACTCGACATCGGTGGCGCCAAGATCATGCTCGCCGACGAGTACCCCGACTACGGGGCGGTCAGCCCACGCACCGTCGGCGGGTCGCCGGTCAAGCTCAACCTCCAGGTCCCCGACGTCGACGCGGTCTGGGAGCGCGCGCTCACCAATGGCGCCGACGCGCAGCGCCCACCGGAAACCCAGCCGTACGGCCACCGGGCCTGCGCGTTCGGCGACCCGTTCGGGCACCAGTGGATGGTGTTGACCGAGATGGCCGACCCGTCGAACGACGAGATCGCCGAGGGCTTCGGCGGTGCCTTCGAGGTCGTCACGCCCCACACCGCCGACGCCCCGGCGGGCGGCGCTCCGGTCGAGGTCGGCTACCTCACCATCCCGTTCGACGACACCGCCGCGGCCCGTGCGTTCTACGGCGCGCTGTTCGGGTGGGTGACCGAGGACGGGCACG
>CAXAWD010000525.1:0-2814 GCA_963972325.1 uncultured Acidimicrobiaceae bacterium | reverse complement strand
CACCGACGGCAGGAGCCGCAGGCCTGGTGTCAGCGGCTGTGCGCCGCGACGCGAGCGGGCCCGTCGTGCAGACGGGCGTCGAGCGGGTAGGTGCTCATCGCCTCGACGCCGTCTTCGGTGATCAGGTACTGATCCTCGAGTTTGACGCCCTGCCGCGTCGCCGGGTCGCCGATGTAGCTCTCGACGCAGATCACCATGCCGGGTTCGAAGGATCCGGGGAGCGCGTACGTCGCACCGTCGGCACGCGGGATGTTCGGATGTCCGCCGGCCAGTCCGAGACCATGGGCGAGTTGATAGTACCCGTGTTCGCGATGCGGCTCGGGCACCTCGAAGGCCCGCCGTGCGAACTCCTCGAACGAGCGGCCGGGCGTGAGCCGCGCAGCGTTGTGTTCGAGCTGCTCGAGCGCGAGCGCGTGGAGCATCCGTTGCCGTGGCGTGGCCTCGTCTCCGCAGAGGAACGTGCGTGAGAAGTCGACCGAGTAGCCGTGACGTGCGACCGCGTCGGTGTCGAAGCAGACGAGTTCTCCGGCGGCCAACCGGTGGTCGGACGCCTCCTGGAAGTACGGGAACGTACGCACCCCCGACTGCAGGAGGCGGGTGACGACGAACTCGCCTCCACCGGCGATCAGGGCCCGATGGAACTCGGCCCAGACCTCCTGCTCGGTCCGGCCCGGCTCGATCGCCGACCGGAGAGCATCCGTGGCCGTCTCGGTCACCGCCACCGCGTCGCGCATCGCCGCGATCTCGGCGGGTTGTTTGATCATCATCGTGCGCTGCATCAGGTCGACGCCGTCGAGCAGATCGAACCCTCGCCGACGGAGGGCGTCGGTGACCGGCGTGCCGAGCCCGTCGCACGCGATGCGGAGGTCGGCGCCGAGCACCGGGCGGACGAGTTCGGCGACCTCGCCGGCCAGCGTCGCCGCCTCGGAGCGGAAGGCCGGGGTCTTCTTCGCCGACAGGCCGGGGGCGATGCGGACCTCGGCGATGTCGTCACGATCACCCACGAGGTGCTCGCAGCCGGCGAACTCCCACAGCACGACGGTGCCGTCGTGCACGACGAGCGCGAGCCGGTCGGGTCCGGTGAGTCCGTGGACCATCATGTTGCGGGTGTCGGTCGCGTAGCGGATGCTGAACGGATCGGCCGTGAGCAGCGCCGGTATGTCGTCACGGCGCATCACCTCGATGAGGCGGGCCCGCCGCTGCCGTCGCAGCTCGTCGGTCGAGAGCCGGGTCGGGGCGAGCGTCACCAGATGAGCCCGTCGTGGCCGCGCTCGAGCTGCGATGCGACGAGATGCGCTTCGGTCACCCGCCCGTACACGCGTCGTGTCCGGTCGGCCGGGCCGATCAGACCTGGCCGCTGGGCGTACGACAGCACGAGCGTCAGGCGGTTCGCGTCGCCGCCGACCTCGGTGACGCGGTGCAACGAGTACCGACCGCGGAACACCTGGAGGTCACCGGGTCGTGCACCGATCGAGCGACGACCGGACGTGTCGACGTCGTCGACCACCCGCCGGAGACCGTCGAGGTTCTCGTCGCCGGCGCCGCGGAGATCGCGGTGGAACTCGAACGTGCCACCCCGTTCGGCCTCACGGATCGCAACGGTCACGACGTACTCGTTCGTGTCGTAGTGCCATCCGTAGCAGCCACCGGGCGGGAGCACCGTGGCGACCAGCCCGGCCAGCGGGTCGGCGTACTCGAACACGTGGTCGGCGCCGACGCATGCGCCGATGAGCCGTTTGAACAGCGGCGAGACGTAGAGCCGATGCGCCGGGGACTGCGGCGGGAACATGTCGCGGGTCGCGTGCCCGGCGATCCAGTCCGACGTGGCGCCGAGTTCACTCGCCTCGTCGGCCGAGCGACCGTAGACCGAGCGACGGTCGTGCACGACCGGGATAAACGGGAGGGCACGATCGAGTTCGTCGGCGATCGCCTCGACCGCCGCCGGCCGGAGGAACCCGGGGATCTGGGCGACGCCGTCGGCGTGCAGCTGTTGCGCCATCGCCGCTCCGAGCCGCTCCCACGTACCCGCCTGCTCGTCGAGCCCGAACGAGGCGGTGTCGACGATGTCGTCGAGCACCCCTCGCTCCGGGTCTGCCAGTCGGCAGTACCCGACCGGCGGCCGCCTCGTTCTCGCTCCCGCTACGACCATGTATGTCTCTCCGTTCGTCGATGGCCGGTCGACGAACCGTCGACCGAACCGCCACTCAACCTCATCCGTGATCATGCGTCAAACAGGTTGTGATCATTGTTCAACATGAGTTCTGCTCATGTACTCGTGTACCGTGAGCCGAATGAGCACGCCCCTGAGGCTCGACCTCCGCCACTACGAGACCGTGGTCGCCATCGTCGACTGCGGCTCGATGACCGATGCCGCCCGCCGTCAGTCGATCACCCAGTCGGCGATGAGCCACCGGCTGGCCGAGGCGGAGCGTCGGATCGGCGTCACGCTCTTCCAGCGCGGAGCGGATCGGCGTCTGACCCCGACCACCCACGGGGTCGCGGTCCACCAATCCGCGACCCGAGCGCTCGACGAGCTGCGCCGACTCGAAGACGCGCTGATCGCAGCACCTGCCGGCGTCACCGCAACCGTGCGAATCGGTGTGGGCGGGTACGAGGCGTTCCACTGGTACCCGAGGTTCCTCACCGACGTTCGCTCCACGCACCCGCACCTCGATCTCGATCTCCTGGCCGTCGGCGACAACCCGGGCGCAGCGCTCGCCGCCCGCACCGTCGACCTCGTGCTCGCACCCGGCGAACCCAGCGGCGACCACCGGCTGGTTCCGGCGTTCGACGACGAGTTGGTCTTCGTGTGCG
>CAXAWD010000524.1:0-2826 GCA_963972325.1 uncultured Acidimicrobiaceae bacterium | reverse complement strand
CGGGGCGTGGGCCGCCTGGCCGGCACCGGTCATCGGCACGGTCATCTTCGTCTGGGGTGGCCGGCCGTTCCTCAGAGGTGGGGTGACCGAGGTCCGCGACCGGCAACCGGGGATGATGCTGTTGATCGCCCTGGCGATCACGGTTGCCTATCTGTCGTCGCTCGCCAGTTCGCTCGGGTGGGGCGACCTGAACTTCTGGTGGGAGCTCGCCGCACTCATCGTCGTGATGCTCCTCGGTCACTGGCAGGAGATGAAGGCGATCGGGCAGGCGCAGGGCGCGCTCGCCGCTCTGGCCGAGCTGCTGCCCGACACCGCCGAGCGGGTCACCGCCGACGGCGTGGAGGACGTCCCGATCGCCGACCTCCTCGTCGACGACGTCGTGCTCGTACGCCCCGGAGGTCGGGTGCCCGCCGACGGTGTGATCGTCGACGGCGAAGCGCACTTCGACGAGTCGATGATCACCGGTGAGTCCCGTTCGGTACGCCGTGGCGTCGACGACCGGGTGGTTGCCGGCACCGTCTCGACCGACTCGTCGGTCCGGGTCCGCATCGACGCCGTCGGCGACGACACGGCGCTCGCCGGCATCCAGCGGCTGGTCGGCGACGCCCAGTCGTCGCAGTCGCGGACCCAAGCGCTGGCGGATCGGGCTGCGGCCGCGCTGTTCTACCTGGCGGCCGGGTCGGCGATCCTCACGATGATCGTGTGGGCACTGCTCGGCGATGCCTCGGAGGGCGTCATTCGGACGGTGACCGTGCTCGTGATCGCCTGCCCGCATGCGCTCGGGCTGGCGATCCCGCTCGTGATCTCGATCTCGACCGCGAGCGCTGCGAACGCCGGGATCCTCGTGAAGAACCGGCTGGCGCTCGAGCGCATGCGAACCGTCGACGTCGTGCTGTTCGACAAGACCGGCACGCTCACCCGCGGGAACCACGCCGTCGTCGACCTGGTCGGCACCGGTGGCTCCGATGCCGACGAGATGCTCGCTCTCGCGGCCGCAGCCGAGACCGACAGCGAGCATCCGGTCGCACGAGCGATCGTTGCGGCCGCCATCGACCGTGGCCTCGCACCCGGCTCGGCCACCGAGTTCGAGGCGATCACCGGTCGAGGCGTGTCGGCGATGGTCGACGGCACGCAGGTGCAGGTCGGTGGCCCCGCGTTACTCGACCACCTCGATCTGCACGAACCCGAAGACATCGCAGGGACGACCTCCGCATGGCGCCGCGACGGCGGGTCGGTGCTGTACGTCGTCCGTGACGGCAGCGTCGTTGGGGCGCTCACACAGGCCGACGAGATCCGCCCCGAATCGCGCATCGCCGTCGACGACCTGCACGACCGAGGTGTCAGGGTCGCCATGATCACCGGCGACGCGCAGCAGGTCGCCGATGCCGTTGCCGGCGAACTCGGCATCGACGAGGTGTTCGCGGAGGTGCTCCCTCGCGACAAGGATGCCAAGGTGACGGAACTCCATGAGCGAGAAGTGTCGGTCGCGATGGTCGGTGACGGCGTCAACGACGCGCCGGCGCTCGCCCGAGCCGACGTCGGTATCGCCATCGGTGCCGGTACCGACGTGGCAATCGAGTCCGCAGGCGTCGTGCTCGCCTCGAGCGACCCGCGCTCGGTCACCGGCGTGATCGACCTCTCCCGCGCCAGCTATCGCAAGATGCGGCAGAACCTCGTGTGGGCAACGGCGTACAACCTGCTGGCGATCCCGATCGCCGCCGGGGCGTTCGAGTTCGCCGGTCTGACGCTGCCGCCCGCCGCGGCCGCGGTGGCGATGAGCCTCTCGACGATCATCGTGGCGGCCAACGCCCAGCTGCTCCGTCGTCTCGACCTGCGTCCGGCATCGTTGGCGGAGGGAACCGATCATGCGCATCGGTGAGCTCGCCGGTCGGGTTGGTGTGACGGCCAAGACGGTTCGCTACTACGAGTCGATCGGCCTCCTCGACGAACCGGAGCGCACACCGTCGGGGTACCGCGACTACGCCGACGCGGCGGTCGAGCGGCTCGACTTCATCCGTGACGCCCAAGCGACCGGCCTCACGCTGACCGAGATCATGTCCGTCCTCGAACTGAAGGCGGCCGGCGCGTCGAGTTGCGAACACACACGGAACCTCCTGCGACGCCATCTCGACGACCTCGACGACCAGATCGCCCGCCTCCGAGCGACACGCGACCAGATCGCCGACCTCACGGCACGGGCCGAGCAGCTCGACCCGGTCGACTGTGTCGACGGGCATCGCTGCCAGGTCATCGCCACCGGAACCGGGTCGCCAACGAACTGACGACCCGGTCGAGCAGACGGCTCAGGGGCGTCCACCGTCGCAGAGCATCGGGTTCGGCCGAACCTGCGCGCCGATCGACCAGATCTGACCGTCGATCGGCGCCCGGAAGAACAACCCCAGCTCGTCGGACTCGACGAACAGCTGGTCGATGGTGTCGTGCTCGTCGGTGAGCGACAGCTCCTCCATCGGGTCGTCACAGCGCGGTGCGTACACGGTCGCGTGGATTCCGGCGGCGTCGGCCGCCGTCGTCCCGATCCGGATACCGCTCTGGGTGCTCGCCGTGGCAGCGAGCTCGGATGGTGTCCACTCCGGCAACACGAGTTCGAACTCGTCGGTCCCGTCCACCGGCGCCGCCTCCATCGGGCGGGCCAGCTCGTACGAGGCGAAGTAGAGCTCGTTGCCGCCCTGGAAGTCGACGCGGAGCTCGCCCCACTGCGCCGTCGCGAGGGTGCCGAGGCCCGGTTGGAAGGTCGGGTCGCTGACGAAATCAGGTGTGCCGAGCACGCCGGTGATGATCGCCAAGGTCTCGCCCATGGGGGCGTCG
>CAXAWD010000523.1:0-2830 GCA_963972325.1 uncultured Acidimicrobiaceae bacterium | reverse complement strand
CACCATCACCCCGAGGACCGGTGCCGCCTCCTACACCACAAGATGGGACTCACTCGCCGGCCGCACTTGAGCCGATTGACCGACTCCTCACGCCACTTCACCCAATGCTGACCCAATCGCCCGGAGGGGACAGCAGGCGCGAGCGTTCAACACGCCAGCGATGGGGCCTCGAACGACTGCTCGGACGATGCGAGTACACGACCGCGCTCGTCTCGGTAGACGCCGATGATCGTGAACTCGCCGTTCGACGGCGTGAGTCGCACCGTCGCAGGCGGGTGCCCCGGTTCTGACCACGTCGAGGTCGAGTGTTGGCGAACCGGGCCGTCGCCAAGTCGGGTTCGAACACCGATCGATGCAACGCCATCCAGCGGCTCGCCGGGCCACACGACGTGCACGTCCCACGCTCGTCCGTTCAGGGCGCATGTCACCGTGTACGTGAACGGTGGCGGAGGGTCGATGACGATCGGCGTGGTGGTCGTCGTGGCCGCCGTCGCCGTGGGTGCCGTCGTCGTGCTGCCCGGCTCCGACGAGGGCGTTGCGATCATCGACTCGGCCAATCGACGTCCGCCCTCCTGACCGAGCGAGTTGACCACCTTCAACACGAGAGGCGCTCCGAAGATCAGGAAGACCGCTAACAGAAGCAGCTTCAGCAACCCACCTTGGCCCTGAGCAGTTCGCCGACGGCCGGACGGACGGCGTTCGGGCCTGGCGCGCCCTGACGGCCGGCGACGAGGCGGATGCTTCGTCGACCGTTTCGGCTCGGGGGCCGACTCCGCCGTGGTGCTCAGTGTGTGCTGGGACCGAGCGGCCGACGTTCGGTCCTCGGGCTCGACGCCGAATGCGTGCCGGACTGCGGACGTCGCCGCTGCGACATCGATCGTGCCGTCGCCCGACTCGAGTTCGCGGCGCAGATGCGACGGCGAGCACAGCCGAAGCCCGTCCCACTCGAATGTGTTCCTCGGCAGCGACGGAGCCAGGATGCACATCGGCGGGTCCACCGGATAGCCGACGAGTTCGGCGACGACCGACGCCTCCCAGATCGACGTCTCGATCGTCTTGGTCAAGGGTCGCCGGCCCGTCCGGAGCATGCCCGCCCCCTTCCCCGAGCCGATCGTCACTGGGTTGGAGTAGTTCTTGCTGTCGACCGCCCATATTCCCGTCGGGCCGATGACGAGGTGATCCACGTTCGCTTTGGAGTTCGGGAGTTGCAGGTCGTGGAAGACGACGTACTCGGTGGGAAGTCGATCGAGGACGGCCGCGATCCGGCGTTCTCCTTCGGCACCGCGTTCCCACTTCTCCGCCTCGCGTTGCAGGCGCGCCGCCCGCTCGCGTTTCTTCCGTGCCTGCTCCGCCGCAGACTCTCCAGCCGCCATCGACGCAGAGTATTTCCCCGAGACGAGGTACCAGCGAGTCGGCGGATCAGGTCGGCGGGATGTTCAGTGACTGGCGGACGTTGACGATGGCCTTGGTGAGTTTGTGGCCGAGGTCGGCGTCGGGGCGGGAGCGGAAGGCGTCGATCGCAACGACTCGTTCGGTGCTGCCCTTCTGTGCGATGGCGAGGTGCACTGGATAGAGGAACGGCGTGGAGGTGCCGGTGTTCGGCACCTGCCAGTCGGGCACGCCGAGGTTCCCCATCTGACCGCGGTACTTGGCCTTCGCGTCGTCGGACGTGACCTTGCGGAAGGACGCCACGATCTTGTCGAGCGTCTTCGCAGGGTCGGTCACCTTGAGGGTGGGCTGGATCTGGCCGGCGTCGAGCTGGACCGAGGTTCGTTCGGGTTCGGTGTCGAGCGCGGTCACGAACGTGCCGCCGATGAGGTCGTACACGCCCCACATATGGGAAGCGGCCGTCTTGCGACGGAGCGATCCCATCTGCATGAGCGTCATCTGGACGACCGACACGGGCAGCCACGCGTCGCCCGACCACGTGACGTCTTCCTTGCCGAATCCGAGCCGGCCGCCCGTCTCCTTCTCGACGAGGGCCCGAGCGGCGGCGCCGGTGAGGAGGCGGGGGAAGCCGACCTCTTCGATCATCGGGCGGTTCTGCAGTCCGACGAGTTGTGCCTTGCCGAGGTGAGGCTGCATCTCGTCGGGGCCTCAGATGGTGATGCCCCGCTCCTTGGCCATGTCCATCGCACGGGGACGGGCGCCGGCGAGGGCGACGATCAGGCCGTGCCCGATGCCCAGGTCGAGGTGGGCGTCGTGGAACTTGGCGACGACGTCGGTGTCGATCGGGTTGTTCCACGCCTTGCACTCGATCGCGACGGCGAGCGTGAGAGCCGCCCCCGGTGTTCGCCGATCGGCAGGCCTTGCTCCTCTCGCCAACGCGACTGGAGCTCCCTCAATCTTCTCTGGAAGACAGAGTCAGAAGTCACGGGGAGCCCGTCGCTCGCAACCATGCGTTGGCACCGTAGCCGCCGACGAAGGGTGCTTCGACCGCTCGCCGGGAGTGCAGCCCGATGCGAGAATCAAGCCATGGCCGACTTCGCACACCGAGCACTTCATCTCCTTGACGGCGATGCCCCCAGTCGGGTGGCGGGATACTTCACGGGCAACTATTCCGGTGCCGAATGGGATCAGTGGCCGACCGGTGATGAGAACCACATCACGCGACTCGACATCGCGTCGCTGTCGCTGTTGTCCATCACCGTTGGTCCGAGGCTGATGACCGGCGATCTCGTCGGGATGGCAGTGCCCGACGTCGGTTTCAAGGACCTGAGAGATGCCCCGGAACCCGATCGAAATGGCGACTGGAAACCGCTGTACCAACTGTGGGTTGGCGTCCCGTGAGGTGGTGGAAGTAGCGGAGGTGGTCCACCTGTGAGGTGGG
>CAXAWD010000522.1:0-2847 GCA_963972325.1 uncultured Acidimicrobiaceae bacterium | reverse complement strand
GCGAACCGGGCCGCCACGATCGACCACATCTCGGGCGGACGGCTCGTGCTCGGCATCGGCGCCGGGTGGCAGATCAACGAGCACCGGGCATACGGCATCGAACTCGAAGCGCCCAAGCAGCGCGTCGACCGCTTCGACGAGGCCATCCAGATCATGCGTTCGCTGTTGTCCGACGACCGCACCACGTTCGACGGCGACGTCTACACGATCACCGACGCGCCGTGCGACCCGAAACCGATCCAGTCGCCGCTGCCGATCCTGGTCGGCACGGGCAGCCCGAGGATGCTGAGGATCACGGCACGGTATGCCGACGAATGGAACACCTGGGGCGGCCCGACGATGGCCGCCGGCGCTCGCGCCAAGTTCGACGCCGCGTGCGAAACGGTCGGTCGCGACACCGCATCGATGTGGACATCGGTGCAGGCGCTCGTCTTCGTCACCGACGACGACGCGCAGGCCGAGGAGATCCTCGCCGGCCCGATGGGCGCGCGCTCGATCGCCGGCACTCCCGATCGACTCGTCGACGCCATCGGCGAGTACGCCGAGATGGGTTTCGACGAGTTCATCGTTCCCGACTTCAACATGAGCGACGACGCAGCGCAGCGCCACGAGACATTCGAGCGGATCCACGCCGAGGTCGTCGCTCAGCTGAGCTGAGCCTCGAACAATTCCCTGAGCCGGCGACGGCGGTTGGGTACGGTGCACCGAATGCACACGAGCCGTTCGATTGTCTGTCTCGCCGCCCTCACCGTGGCCCTCACCGCCTGCGGAGGCGGATCGGAGTCCGCCGACACCACCTCGCCCACCACGGCCACGACGTCGCCGCCGACCACCGAGCGCCCGACCACCACCACCCCGACGACGAGCGCACCGCCGACGACGGCCGCGCCGACGACCGCGCCGACGACCACACCGCCGACCACGGCGGCGCCCAGCACGACGACGACCACCACCGAGCCGGCGGCCGACACGGTCGAGCTCGTCGCCGAGAACGGCTTCCTCACGATGCAGGTCCCGTCCGATTGGACCGGCGAGGTGCTCACCACCGAGACCGGCCGCACCTACGAAGAAGCGGAAGGGTTGCCCTGGGAAGCGTCGACCGACAGCGCCGTCGAGCTCGTCGTCATCTCCAAAGGGGAGTCGGCGATCGGCATCTTCCGCGAAACCCGAACCGGCCTCGCCCCCGACGTGTTCGAGTGGGACCAGGCGTGGGCGGACCTCCTCGGCATCCAGTCGAACGTCGACCTCACCGTCGAGTGGGGCGGCGGTCGCGGCGAATCGACGCGCGGCCGCATCGACAACGACTACGCCCGCCACGAGAGCGTGCAGGTTGGCGACCAGCTCATCGGGGTGGTGGCGGTCACCCCCGACCAGCCCACCGAAGAACTCGACGCCGAGGTCACGGCGATGATCGAGTCGATCGAGATCGACCCGAGCGCACTGCCGCCCCTCGCCCACGCCCTCGACACGACGGTCTCCATCAGCGCCGAGGCGACCGGCTCGACGCCGTTCTCCGCGAGCGTGCTCGTGCCGCCGTTCTGGACGAGGCCGCCCGACACCGAGCTGCTCTGGAGCGACCCGGTCGCCGAGGCCGCCGATCCGGACGGTGCGGTCGGCTACATCGAGTACATCGCCCAACCGACGGCCGCGGGCACGCTCGACGAGATCATGTTCAACGAACTCGACGAGTTCGGCTACGAGTGGCTCGACGTCGACCCCGTGATCAACACCGTCGGCTACGACGACCTCGACGACGCGGCCGAGGCGATGATCGCGTGGGAGGGCTCGCCGAACGAGGCGGTCGCAGCGATCGTGGTGCTCTCCGACGAGACCGCTGCGGTCATCGTGTACATCTGGACGCCGGGAGACCCCGACCTCCTCCAGGCGATGATCGGCTCGATCGTGGTCAGCGAGAGTGCCTGGACGACCGAGTGACCGACGCCTGGCCGACAGGCGACCGGCGACGAGCCGGTGGCGAGCTCAGGTGTCGGCGTGGAACTTGGTGTAGACCGCCTCGGCCACCGCGTCGGGCAGGAAACTGAGCGCCTGCAGTTCGGCCAGTTCGGCCTGCTTCACCTTGTTCACGCCGCCCATCGCCTTGACCAGCTTCTTGCGGCGGACCTCGCCGAGCCCGGGGATGCCGTCGAGTGAGCTGGCGGTCATCCGCTTCGAACGGCGTTCACGGTGGAACGTGTTCGCGAACCGGTGCGCCTCGTCGCGGATGCGTTGGAGCATGAACAACGCCTCGCTCCCCCGCGGGATCTCGACCGGCGCCGAGCGACCCGGGACGAACACCTGCTCGAACTGCTTGGCGAGCCCGGCGACCGGGATCTCGTCGGTCAGCCCGAGCTGATCGACCACACGTTTCGCGACGCCGAGCTGCCCCTTGCCGCCGTCGACGACGAGCAGCTGTGGCGGATAGGCGAACTTGCCGGGCTTCCCTCCACGCTCGTGTGCCGGCTGGTCGCGCTCGTGGACGTACGCCTGGAGACGCCGGGTCAGCACCTCCTCCATCGCGGCGTAGTCGTCGTTGCCCTCGATGTTGACCTTGAACCGGCGGTACTCACGCTTGGCCGGCAGGCCGTCTTCCAACACCACCATCGACCCGACGTAGTCGGTGCCGTGCAGGTGTGCCATGTCGTAGCACTCGATCCGCAGCGGGGCCTCGGGCAGGTCGAGCACCTCCTGCAGGTCGGTGAGCGCCCGCGACCGGGTGTTGTGGTCGGAGGCCCGCTTCATCCGATGGCGGGTGAACTCCTCCTTGGCGTTGCGCTCGACGGTTTCCAGCAGCGACCGCTTGTCGCCGCGCTGCGGAACGCGGATCTGCACCTTGGACTCGCGCATGTG
>CAXAWD010000521.1:0-2848 GCA_963972325.1 uncultured Acidimicrobiaceae bacterium | reverse complement strand
TGCCACCGTTGGCGGCAAGGGCCGACATCGTGAGCACGAAGCCACCCAACCATGCGTAGAAACCGGTGAGCGCCACCCGTGGGAAGGCGATCGAGCGAGCGCCGAGCTGCAGCGGAGCAACGGCGATCGACAGCCCGAGCGCCAGCGGGAGCACGGCTCCGAACACGAGCGCCACCCGATAGGCCTGGAAGACCTGGAGGAGCGCGTCGGCGTCGAGCAGCGCGTTGGAGTCGTCGGCCCGTTCGAGGCCGAGCACCAGGCCGACCACCGAGGCGGCGGCGAGAGCCAGCATGCCGGCGCCGAGGTACATGCGCCCGATCCGTTTGTGGTCGATGGTCACGACCCAGCTCGCCGCGCCGGCGAAGAACGACACGAGAGCGGACGAGCCGTCGCTGCCCACTGCGGTGTCTGCACGTGTATCGATCGTCGTCATGGGACGTTGTGAGTTCCTTGAACTTCGCTGGCCTGGTACATGGGTCCGAGGGTCCGGAGAGACGCCTCGACACTACCCAGCGAACTCTACTGGCCGGGCCCCGTCGAACAGGAAATTCGGCGAGTGCCGGATGTGTCGTCACCGGGCGACCGACCGGGGCGGACGTCCGGGGCGGTGGGCCCCGACACGACGTGGACCGTCGGCGTTGGTTGATGGTCGCCCCAGCGTACCGGGGTGATCCGGACGCCGGGGAGGTCGCCGCGGCACCGGTCGCAGGCGCTCCTACCCCGTCGAACCGGGGTCGGTCGCACCGCGCGCGATCCGGTCGAGATCGAGGCGGCGATCGACCACCGACGGATCGACACCGAGCTCGAGAGCGACGTCACGGACGCTGCGACCCGAGCGACGCGCCTCGACGACGATCGCCTCGACCCGCTCGTAACCGAGCTCGGCGTTGAGCGCCGTGGCGAGCGGCAGGCTGCGTCCGGCCGACTCCCGAGCGTGCTCGACATCGGCCACGAGGTCGCCGATGCAGCGTTCGACCAGTGCCCCGCAGGCGTTCGTCAGGAGTCGGATCGATTCGAGCAACGTGTCGGCCAGCAATGGGATCATCACGTTGAGTTCGAAGTTGCCCTGCATCGCCGCCACCGTGATCGTGGTGTGGTTGCCCATCACCCGGGCGCACACCTGCAGGACCGCTTCGGGGATCACCGGGTTGACCTTGCCGGGCATGATCGACGAACCCTTCTGGAGGGCGGGAATCGTGATCTCGGCCAATCCGGTGTTCGGACCGCTCGCCATCCAGCGCAGGTCGTTGCAGACCTTGGTCAAGGCGGTGGCGAGCACGTCGAGCCCACCCGCCGCGGCGACGACGGCGTCGTGCCCGCCCTGTCGGGCGATCCGGCCGGGCGGCGACGCCGGCCGCGTCGACAGACCGGCGCGTTCGGCGACCCGGGCGAGCACCCGCTCGGGGAACTCCGGGTGGCAGCCCAACCCGTTGCCCACCGCGGTGCCGCCGAGCGGCACCCGGGCCAGCTGGGTCAGCGACGATCGGATCACCTCGGCGGCCTCGTCGACCTGCACTGCGTAGGCCGTGAACTCGTCGCCGAGCAACACCGGCACGGCATCCATCAGGTGCGTCCGGCCCGGTTTGACCACGTCGGCGAAGTCGTCGGCGCGAGCACGCAGCACGTCCCCGAGGGCGGCGGTCGCGGGCAGGAGTTCGAGTTCGATCGCCTCGCACGCCGCCAGGCGCATCGCAGTCGGCATCACGTCGTTGGAGCTCTGACCCATGTTGACGTGGTCGTTGGGGTGAGCGAGCCCGCCGGTGAGCGCAGCGACCACCTCGTTGACGTTCATGTTGGTCGAGGTGCCCGAACCGGTCTGGTACACGTCGACCGGGAACTGGTCGGGATGTCCGCCGTCGGCGATCTCGTCGGCGGCGATCACGATCGCGTCGGCGATCTCACGATCGAGCAACCCCAACTCGGCGTTGGCCCGTGCGCCGGCGGACTTGATCAGCGCGAGCCAGCGGATCAGCTCGGGCCGCATCGGACGCCCCGAGATCCGGAAGTTGTCGATCGCGTGGCCGGTCTCGGCGCCCCACAACGGCGCGTCGGTCACGAGACCCGCCGGGTGGGCCGCCGTGATTCGACCTCGTCGACGTGCCGCCGCCACGCACGCCGTATCTGTTCGGCGGCGTCGGCCGGTTCGGTGTGGTCGATATCGACCCGCAGGTCGCAGAGTTCGCCGACGACCGGTTCGAGACGCGCGGCGAGCGACCGCAGCGCCGGCAACGGTTCGGGACCGAGGGCGGGGTGTTCGCGCTCACCGATCCGGTCGGCGACGACCTCGGGGCTGGCGTCGAGCCAGACGAGATATGCGTCCTCGAGGTCGGCGGGTGCCAGATGCTCGACCACGTGTCCGCCGAGGCCGTACACGACCGAGGCGTGGGTACCGAGCACGCGGCACACCGCGGCATGATCCTCGTCCGGGTCGTCGACCGCCGAGCCGTTCGCATCGTCGCGACCGAGCGCGACGATCGAATCGTGGTCGACGTACGGGCGCTGGAGTTCGTGGGCCACGAGGCGGCCGACCGTCGAGGTGCCCGACCCCGGGAGTCCGAACACGACGAGGTGGACGTGGCGTTCGAGGTCGGCACCGTCGCCGGTGCCCGCCAGCCAGTGTGCGGCACGGCTCGACCGATGACCGACCGCCGTATCGAGCCTGGGTGATGACGCCGTCGCCATCATGATGGTGCCTCCGTTCGAGTTGTCGCCGACGCCGGCGCGCCTTCGACGCACACGACGCCCACCTACAGGTGTACCCGAATCAGCGAGAACATGCACGTCGCCGCCGAACGTGGTGTCGATCGGCCACGGCGACCCGGCCGTCGGCGATCGTGATGCGGCGGTC
>CAXAWD010000520.1:0-2867 GCA_963972325.1 uncultured Acidimicrobiaceae bacterium | reverse complement strand
ACGGTACGGCTCCACCGGCGATGCCGACCAGGGTGATGTCGCCGAGCGGGCGCGAAACCGCCTGAGCGAGCTGGAGGGTCGACTCGGCACCGACGAAGTCGAGCACCACGTCGGCGCCCAGACCACCGGTGATCTCGCGGATCGCGTCGGCCGCACCGTCGTCCGACGTGACGACGTGATCGGCACCGCTCTTCGAGGCCAGTTCGAGCGCCTCCGGCTTGAGATCAACCGCGATGATCGTGGCCGACGTCGTCGCCTTCGCCAACTGCACACCCAGGTGTCCGAGCCCGCCCACACCGATCACGACGACGTGCGCGTCGGGGGTCATCTTCGCCCACGAGCGACGCACCGCGTGGTACGGGGTCAGGCCGGCATCGGTGAGCGGAGCCGCGACCGCCGGCGGGAGACCGTCCGGCAGCGGTACCAACAACCGTTCGGCCGGGACGAGCTGATAGTCGGCCATGCCGCCGTCGAGACCGAGGCCACCACCGCCGCCGGGAACGGGCGCGCCCGCCGGGTTCTCGCAGTACGTCTCGATCCCGAGCCGGCAGCGGGGACACGTGCCACAGCCCCACGGGCCGTACACGGCGACCGCGTCACCTTCGACGACCGTGGTCACACCGGCGCCGACCGAGTCGACCCACCCGGCGTTCTCGTGGCCGAGCGTGAACGGTGGGGACCAGGGCAACAACCCGTCCTCGAAGTCGTGCATCAGATGCAGGTCGGAGTGGCAGGCACCGGCCCCACCGATCCTGACCACGACCTCTCCGGGACCCGGGGTCGGCTTGTCGACCTCGACGAGTTCGGGTTCGGACTTCCAGCTCATGAGGCGCAACGCACGCATCTCACTACCTCCTTCGAATCGTTCGACGACTTTCGTCAGCACCTCTCACCGTACGGGTCGACGAGTCGACCCTGTAGGGCCGTTCGTCACGGCTCGATTCGCGTCCGTGCTACCCGTCCGGCGACGAGCCGCCGACCACGGCGACCGAGGTACCGACGGTGCCGTCGAGGAACGGCAACGGCTGGTGGCTGACCGTCACGACGGCCAGCGCCGGATCGGTCGAGAGGCGCGACAGCGCACGCTCGGCGGTCGCGTCGTCGAGATGCGCCGCCGGTTCATCGAGCAGCACCAGTCGACGTCGCGACAGCACCGCTCTGGCGATCGCCAGTCGGGTCCGTTCGCCACCGCTGAGCCCGGTGAGCGGGGTGTCGAGGCCGTTCGGCTGGCCGCGCAGCCAACGGGTCAGATCGGCCGCAGCGAGCGCGTCGACCAGTTCGCCATCGGTGGCGCCAGGCGCTGCCAGCATCAGGTTGGCCCGGATGCTCCCGGCGAACGCGTGCGGCTCGTCGTCGACGACGGCGATGTCGGCTCGGGCGTCGGCGAGCACCACGTCCGCCGCCGGTACACCGGCGAGCAGGTGGGTGCCCGACGTCGGCGCCAGATGACGGGCCAGCACGGCGAGCATCGTCGACTTGCCGATGCCGTTGGGGCCGCTCAGTTGCGCTCGGGTTCCGGGTTCGAGGAGCGGCAGGCCGAACGGGCCGAGGGGCACCTGGTCGTCGTTCCACGCGGCCCGGATGCCGTCGGCGGTCACCGGGAGCACCCCGTCGATCGAACGGTCACCGTCGTCGGTCACGGCGGCGCGCTGATCGAGCACGCCGCGGAGGCGCTGCTCCGCGGCCATGGCCCGAGCCCGTGCACCGCTGACCTCCGCCAGACCGACCCAGCCATCGGCCAATGCGACCGGTGCGAGAGCGACGAGCGCGGCCACCGGGCCGGTCACCGACGAGGCGCTCACGGCGGACGCCACCACGAACGCGACGGCAGCGACGGTGGCGGCGATCGTGCCCCACAGCGCCACCAGCGTGACGGCCCGCACGCGGATCAGCCGGGCCTCTGCGTCGGCCTGCGCCCGGTGGACGTGCTCGATCGACGCCAGCAACGGGTCGGCCGCTCCGGGTTCGGAGCCGACCACCGCCCTGACCTGATCGAGCCGATCGACGAGGTCGGCCGTGGTGCGCAAGACGTGGCCGCGCTCTCGCACAGCGGCGTCCTGCGCCGCTCGTTCCGCACGGGACGCGAGGTGGGCGACGCCGAACGCCACCGCGGCGCCGGCTGCCACGGCCGCGGCCGCGAGCGGCAGCACGATCGCGACGATGACCACCGCGCTCGCAGCGGCGATGACCGTGGACCACCACGGCACCCGGACCCTGACGCTCTCGTCGACGGCATCGTCGAGATCGGTGACGACTGCGGTCAACAGGTCGCCGCGGTGGCGTCGCCCGAGGCGCGCCGGCGTGAGCGGGATCAGACCCGTGTACACCTCGACCCGTCGACGGGCGAGGGTGTCGAGCGCGGCATCGTGGGAGACCACCCGCTCCGCGTATCGGAGGACCGGACGAGCGATCCCGAAGGCCCTGACCCCCACGATCGCCACCAGCAGCGTCAGCACGACAGGCTGGGTCGACGCCTGCACGATCAGCCAGCCGGAGGTCGCCGTGAGCGCGACACCGGACGTCATCGACAGGCCCCCCAGCAGACATGCCAGCCGGAGCCGGGACGACACCGAGCGTTGCTGCCAGGGGCTCAGCGATGCGGCCGGTGCCACGGATCCGGCCGGATCGGACGCGTCGGCCGGATCGGACGCGTCGACCGGATCGGACGCGTCGGCCGGATCGGACGCGCCGCGGTCGTCGGGCGACAACTCCCACCGGCTGTCACCGCGGCCCACGAGGACGGAGTCGTGCGTGGCGACCACCACACGACGGGAGCCGGCTGTTCGTACGATGACATCTCGAAGATCGTCGAGATCATCGATGTCGACGTGTGCCGTCGGTTCGTCGAGGAGTACGAGTGACGAATC
>CAXAWD010000519.1:0-2875 GCA_963972325.1 uncultured Acidimicrobiaceae bacterium | reverse complement strand
TCGACCTCCGCGAAGGTGGACCTGACACCACATCCGGGGTGCGTGCACGTGCGGGTCAACAACTTCGCCGCCTCACGGGCACTGCCGGTGAACAACCGTTGGCGGCGACCCAGATCGGTCACCACCCCCGCCGAATCGACAACCACCCGACGGACATGACCCGTCAACAATGCTCGCAACAACAACGTCGGATGGATCGGGGTGCCGTCCGCGGTTTCGCACCGCCGGCCGAGCAACGCGGCCGGATCGTTGTCGAACTCGTCGACGATCGCGTCGGTGGATATCGACCCGAAGTCGTCGACGTCGAGCTGGCGACCGTTCGGCAACGTCAACCCCGCACCGGACAACACATCATCGACCGCGGCCTCGTCGCACACGATGTTCACGACCGAATCGAACGACCCCGACGCGACCACCCCACCGTTCACGGCCCGGTCGGCGGTCTCGAAAATCGTCTGCAACGCATCGAACGACCGCTGCGCCGCGGTACGCGGCAACGGATGCTCATCGGCACCGTCACCGAACTCGGCCCGCCGCGCCTCGACATCGCGGCGGAACTCGGCCTGCACGAACCGGGCGAACACCCCGACCATCCCCGCCGCGACCAACGGATCACCACCCGACGCCTCCACGTAGAGCCCGCCGCCGACCTCGGTCACCAACGCCGTGCGATGCTCCACACTGGCGGCCATGTCGTCGAACGCACCATCGAGATCGGCCAACATGATGAACCGATCGACAGAAATCTTGAACTCGGCGAACGCCAGATGCTCGGCCTGCTCCAACAACACCGGCGCGATCGCCGACGTCAGATGCCCGATCCGCCGATTCGCATGCACCCGCCCGATCTCGGCCGCCTGCGCGACACCGATCACACCCACCGACAACGCCTCGGCGACCGCCGGCACCGCATCGAACAACCGGCCCGACTTGCGCATCTGGGCGACCTCACCCGGCGACCAATTGCAGGTGGCCCGCAGATATGCCGCCATCGACCGATGCCCATCTGCCGCGTGCACCTGCCGAGCCTCGCCCACCGCGATCACCATCGCCTGCCGAGCCACCAACCGGCGACGCTCCAACTCCAACGCCCGCAACTCACCATCGAGCCCCGCCTCGGTCAACTCGACCAACTCAGCGAAGAGCCCCATCCCCATGATCACCACTCTATCGAACACACGTTCGATCGACAACCCGAAGCGCTCGCTGTTTCGGCGCAACGTCCCGAGATCGACCCTGAGGAGAGTCGCCGGGCTGTCAGCCGCTCAGGCTCGATCCGGAGGTGCCGCGCCCGCCGGACCACCGACGGCGCCACACCGGGCCGCGTCGGCAACCTCGCGCTTCCACCGGGCCCTCGGGCGCGAGCACACACAGCTGTGCCGTCGCCGTCGCCGGCGCATGGCGCCACACCGGGCCCCGACGTCCGGCGGCCCGACCGGTGTTCCCGGCACCCGCCTCGTTCGATCGTGTCGTGTTTCCATCAACCATGTCCATCCCCGTTCGGTCTCGACTGACGTGTCGCGCGACCCGCCCGAGTCGCCGTCGACATCACACAGAGACACCAGGCCGTTCACAGATACGTCGGTACCGCGATTTCGTCAGCCGGCCGGGTTCGGATCGAACCCGCGTCGAGTGGTTCAGCGCCGGTCGCCCAAGCGGCGTCGGCTCGATTCGATCACCGCGTCGGCCTCGGCGATGACCGATTCGACGATCCGCGCAGCCGGTTCGTGTTGCGTCACCATGCCGGCGGCGGGCCCTGCGTACGCCGGGGTGGGATCACGACCATCGGCATGATCGGCGTCGGGGTCGTCCTCCAGCACTTCGGCGAGCTCATCCTCGTGTCCGGCCCAGCGATCGACCCACGGCGTTCGGATCGTTCGCGCCCCGATACCCCGTGGCCAGCGCGACCGACCGCTCCCCTGCGCGATGTCGATCGCCGTCGTCCAGACGGAATCGTCGGCGCTGGCGGCCACCACCTGGTCGGGGAGCTGCGGCCATCGACTGGTGGCCTCATCGGACACGATGAAGCGTGTGCCCATGAGCGCACCCTGAGCGCCGAGCATGAGCACGGCGGCGAGCCCTCGGCCGTCACCGATGCCGCCCGCCGCGAGCACCGGGATGTCGCCGGCGACATCGACCACCTGCGGCAGCAGGGGCAGGAGCGGCGTGATGCCGGTGTGGCCTCCCGCCTCGTTGCCCTGGGCGATGATCACATCGGCCCCGACTTCGACGGCCCGGCGCGCTGCTTCGATCGTCTGCACCTGGTTCACCAGCAACGATCCGGCCGCGCGTACCCGATCGACGAACGGCGCAGGGTCGCCGAACGACAGCGTGACCGACGCGACGCCGGCCTCGAGCGCTGCCTCCAGCGGCGACGAATCGCCTTCGATGGTCCAGGAGATGAAGTTGACGCTGAACGGCCGATCGGTGATCGCCTTCACAGCGGCCACCTGCTCGGCCACCTCAGTCGCCGTGGCACCTCCCAGGGCGAGGGTGCCGATGCCGCCGGCCCCAGCCACCGCGGCGCACAGGTCGGCGTACGCGACACCTGCCATCCCCGCGTTGCCGACGGGATGTTCCACACCGAGCACGTCACAGATGGTGGTCCGGAGCCCCATCACCCCGAGGCTAGCCACAGGGCCGGATCCACCGGAGCGGCTACCGGGCGTCGTCGGGCCCGATGCTGTCAGCGCTGGACCGAAGCGACCGCGCGATTCAGAAGCTCGTGGAGCTTCACGTTCTCGGACCGATCGGTGACGACTCTGGTGACGCTGGGGCCGGAGCATTGCACCGCGGCGACCAACTCATCGACCGTGGTGACCGTCCGGGCCGGCACGCCGTGGGCAGCGGCGAGCGCTTCGACGTCGGTGCCGTG
>CAXAWD010000518.1:0-2886 GCA_963972325.1 uncultured Acidimicrobiaceae bacterium | reverse complement strand
AGATCGGCGACCTGGACCTCCTAGGGATGTTGCAGGTCGGTGCCGAGCTGTTCGGCGGCCGACGCGAGCGCTGCCGCTCGCGGGTCGGGTTCGATGGAGCGGATCGTCAGACGGTGCCGTGGGGCCACTGGCGCGAACCTAGGACGTCAAGTGCCCGTCGAGTGGTGTTTGAACGAAATTTTTGCCGAAGTGACGCCGAACTGGACGACTCCGGGGCGGCCGGGGTGCCGCTACGGTCGTCGTCGTGGCGAAATCGGTCGAACAGTCAGAGCCCGACGTGGTCGGTGACGCGCGAGCGAGGCCCCGAGGCGGCCGGGCATGAGTCGGTCGACCGACGACTTCCGCCCGACCCGACTGGTGCTCGTCCGCCACGGCGAGTCGAAGGTCACCGTGAAACGGGTGATCGGCGGCCCGCGCACGTGTACCGGCCTGTCTCCGCTGGGCATCGAGCAGTCGGGTCGCCTGCGCGACCGTCTCGCCGACACCGGCGAGCTGGCCGAGGCGACCGTGCTGCTCTCGAGCGGCTACCCCCGGGCCATCGAGACCGCCGAGATCTTCGGGCCGCCCCTCGGCCTCGACGCCCGGGTCGACGAGCGCTTCGGCGAGCACGACCCCGGGCCCGTCTGCGACGGCCTCTCCTTCCAGGAGTTCGTCGACCGGTACGGCATGCCCGACTGGCACGGCGACCCGCACGCGGTCACGTTCCCCGAGGGCGAGACCCTGGCGACGTTCCACCACCGCGTCGGCGAGGCGCTGTCCGAAGCGGTGCGCGAGCACGCCGGCGGGCTGATCGTCGTCTCCTGCCACGGCGGCGTCGTCGACGCCGCGTTCCGCTCCCTGCTGCGGTTGCCGCAGACCGGCGGGTTCGAACTCCACACGCTCAACACGGCGCTGACCGAGTTCGTCCAGACCAAGCCCGGCAGCTGGCGCCTCGTCCGGTACAACGACGCGGCGCACCTCGCCGGCTTGGCGAAGGAAACCCCACGGGTGTGAGTCGCTGGCTGGTCGTGGGCGGTGGCTCCGCCGGGTGCGTCGTCGCCGCCCGGCTGGGCGAGGTCGCCGGCAACGAGGTCACACTCCTCGAAGCCGGGCCCGACCACGGCGCGACCATCGCTGCCGCGGGAGCGCCCGTCGTCGACAGCGCCCGGCTGGTGCGGCCCGGCGTCACGGTCGTCCGGCGACCGGGCGACGACCCGGTTCCCTACGTGCAGGGTCACGGTCTCGGCGGGTCGGCCCTGGTCAACGGGGCCGTGGTCGGCGGCGACCCGGCCGCCGGGGGGCACGGACACCTGCTCCCGATCGAACCGGCCGACCAACTCGGGCCGATCGCCCAGGCGGTCGTCGCCGTCACCGGCGACGGATCCCGCGTCGGGCTCGTCCGTCGCGACGGGCACCGGGTCACCGTGCTCGACGCCTACCTGCGCCCGGCGATCGAACGCGGTTCGGTTTACGTCCGCACCGACACCGACGTGGCCCGCGTCGCGTTCGACGGCCGACGCGCGATCGGCGTCGAGACCCGGTCCGGCGAACACGTCGCCGCCGATCACGTCGTCGTGTGCACCGGTGCGATCGAGACCCCGGCGTTGCTGCTCCGCTCCGGCGTCGACACGCCCGGTGTGGGGGAGGGCATCCAAGACCACGTCGGCGTCGCGATCTCGTTCGACCTGCGCCACCCCTCGTCCGGCGGCGTCGCGATCGGTGCGATCGTGGCCCGCCCGCACCGTCAGATCATCGTCATGGACCGTCTGCCAGGCCGTGACGACATGGGCGCCGTGATCGCCGGTCACCTCAGCGTCCGCAGTTCGGGCCGAGCTCGGTCAGCTCACCGCCCCGACCGACCTCGACGCGCTGGTACGGGTCGTCGGCGAGGCCGCGGCGCTGCTCGAACAGCCTCGGCTGCAGGCGGTGATCGGGGATCGCTACCTCGACGACCACGGCACCGCGCCCGACGCGATCCTCGCCGACGAGGCGGCGCTGCGCGAGTGGTTGCCACACCACCTCGGCGGGTTCCACCACGTCGCCGCGTCCTGCCGCACGGGCACCGTGCTCGACGGCGACGGCGCCGTACGCAACTACGACGGCCTGTACGTGTGCGACGCGTCGGCGCTTTCGGCCGTGCCGGCCCACAACCTCTACCTGACCGTGGTGCGCCGGGCGGAACGATTCGCCGCTCGCTGGTCCGCGGCCTGACCGCTCGGCCCGGCGCCCGCCCGCGCGACTGGAGGCCGCCGCCCGATCGGCGCGATGCTGGCACCACCGATCGACGAGGGGGTCGTCATGACAACGCAGGGGCTGTCGAACGTGCGGATCAACGGGGTGCACCACCTCGCGATCAGCACGGCGGACATCAAGACACAGATCGAGTTCTTCTCCGACGTGCTCGGCGCCGAACTGGTCGCGCTGTTCTGGATGCACGGGGTGCCGGGCGGTTGGCACGGCTTCTGTCGGCTCAACGACTGCTGTTCGGTGGCGTTCGTGCAGCTCCCGGCCAACGCCGACATCGCGCCGGAGATCGGTGTCACGCACGCCGGCTCGGGTGCGGGCACGTCGTCGCCGGGCACGATGCAGCACGTCGCATTCAACGTCGACACCCATGAGGAACTCATCGCCATCCGAGACCGGATCCGGTCCAAGGGCGTCAACGTGATCGGTCACATCGACCACGGCATGTGCGAGTCGATCTACTTCGCCGGGCCGGAGGGGCTCACGCTCGAGGTGGCAACGTCGTCGGAGGCGCTGAACCCCGACGCCTGGATCGACCCCGAGGTCGTCGCGCTCGCCGGCATCTCGCCCGAGGAACTCGAGCGGTACCGGGCGCCGGCACCGTACGCGGGCGAGGGCGGCAGCGTGCCGCAACCGCCGTACGACCCCGCCAAGCCACACCTG
>CAXAWD010000517.1:0-2889 GCA_963972325.1 uncultured Acidimicrobiaceae bacterium | reverse complement strand
GGAACCGTGGTGTCGGAGCCACTCCCGGCCCGTGATCCAGGTGACCGCCTGCACCTCGGTACCGGCGTACAGCTCGCACAGCACGTCGGGCCCGACCCAGTGGATCCATTCCTCCTTGAGCCACGGTGGACACGGCGCGGCCATGTGGACCGCCACCTCCAACGAGGTCATGTCGGCGGCCGCCCGGACGTCGTCGGGCAGCTTCCAGATCCGGGCCATCATCGTCGGCACCATGTACAGGTACTTCGGGCGATGCTCGGTGACGGCATCGAGCACCTGTTCGGGCACGAACCGGGGGAAGTTCACGACATGGTTGCCGCCGACCAGTGCGAGCGACGAGATCGAGAACGGGGCGTTGTGGTAGAGCACGCCCGGGATCACGCATGCCGAATGGTGGGGCAGCCCGAACCCGGCGTTCTCGGGGTCGAACCGACCGGGTGTGGTGGCGAGGATGATCTTCGGGCGACCGGTGCTGCCACCCGACGTCGGCGCCTTCCAGCAGCGGGTGGTCACGTCGGGAAGCTCGGCATCGCTGATCGACGCGTCGGGCTCGTAGTCGACCGGGACACCGGTGCGGTGCGGGATCCGTCCTTCGTCCACGCCGATCACGATCCGTGAGTCGGCGAGCTCGACGATCTCTTCGAGCTCCCGCCCCGGCAGCCTGGCCGAGACGGGTTGGGGTGTGGCTCCGAGCTTCCAGGCGGCGAAGGCCGCCTCGAAGAAGGCGGTCGAGTTGGGGAGCGCGATCGTCACGAGGTCGTCGGCGACGACTCCCATGTCGGCGAAGGCACGGGCCAAACGGTTCGTGCGGCGGTCGAACTCGTGCCAGCTCAGCGTGATGTCGCCGCAGGTCAGAGCCGGCTCGTGCGGGCGCTCGGCCGCGTGCATCGAGATGGCTCGTGAGATCGACATCGGTTCCATGGCGGCGAGCGTAGGCAAGCCGGAACGGCCGAGATCACCCGGACGGTGGGGCGGGCACCGTTGCGTAATCGGCGTCGGCCGAGATCCAGCGGACCTGGCGCGGCGCAATCCGCCACGGGCGGGGATCGTGCGGCGCCAACAGGTCGATCGCCTCGGGTCGGAGCTCGGGGTGGGCGACCACGTCGATCGTGTCGTCGCCGACGTTGGCCAGGCCGACGAGGTCGCCGAACCTCGGATGCGACCGGTGCCAGGCGAAGACCGATCGGTTCCCCGGGTCGAACATCCTGACGGTGGCACCGTCGTCGTGCAGCGGCAGACACGCCGTCCGGGTCTCGACGAGGTGGCGGAGGCCGGCCCACACGCGGCCCGTCGGGGTGGTCGGGTCGTGGCGCAGCGGGGCGAGTTCGTCGTCGAACGCCGGCCGGTGGGCCCAGCGGCTGTCGCCGGCCTGTGACGGGGTGCCGGCCCAGGCGGTGTCGTCCTGCTGGCAGAGTTCGTCGCCCATGTAGATGATCGGGATGCCGCCGTATCCGAACGCGATGCCGTACAGCAGGAGGATCCGCTCGATCGCCCGGTCGAGCCCCCCGGCGTCGTGCGCTCCGCCGCGTTCGTCGGCGGCGAGCGCCGCGGTGAC
Organism: uncultured Acidimicrobiaceae bacterium; assembly: GCA_963972325.1. GTDB lineage: Bacteria > Actinomycetota > Acidimicrobiia > Acidimicrobiales > Ilumatobacteraceae > Ilumatobacter. The sequence goes on along the minus strand of CAXAWD010000517.1, from coordinate 1,334 downwards.
GCCGGCGAGAGTGGCGGTCATCCCGCAGGTGCGCTCGTCGCCGGTCTCCTCGTTCCTACCGAACGGCAGCCCGCGGGCGAACGACTGCGGGAACTCGCCCCGGTAGAACGCCGCGAGGTACTCACGGTGACCGCTGCCGCTCAGGCCGACGTGTGCTGCGTCGGCGTCGTCGATCGCCCAGCCGATGTCGTCGTGGCACCTGACGTAGGTGAACCAGGTGGATCGATCGGGGATGTCGGCGAGCCGTGAGATCGCGTGTCGGGCCAGGTCGGCGCGACCCGACGCCACCATCGACCACCCCTGCACCATCAGCTGGTTGTGGTACGCCAACTCGCACTCACGTCGTTCGCTGCCGTGCTCGTGTCGGCCGAGGTACGCGACCAGATCGTCGGGCCCGACGATCGCCTCGGCAAGCAGCACGGTGGACGGTGCCGCCATGGCGAGCACGGCCCGAAGCGCCTGGGCGATCAGGTGCGCCTCCGGTTGGTTCTGACAATTCGTGCCGAGCCGCTTCCAGGTGAACGCGATCGCGTCGAGCCGGAGGATCTCGACGCCGTCGTTGGCGAGACCGAGCGCGAGGTCTGCCACCTCCAGCATCACGTCGGGGTTCGACCAGTCGAGGTCCCACTGGAACTCGCGGAACGTGGTCCACACCCAGCGGTCCATCTCGTCGTTCCAGGTGAAGCTGCCGGGCGCCAGGTTGGGGAAGACCTCGGGCAGCGTCGCCTCCCACGCATCGGGCTCGGTCCGGTCGGGGTACGTGCGGTACAGCGCCCGGTGATACTCGGAGCCGGCGGCCGCCGCTCGCGCCCACGCGTGGTCGTCGCTCGTGTGGTTGATGACGAAGTCGAGACACAGGCTGATCCCGTTGGACCGGAGATCGGCGATCAGATCGTGGAAGTCGTCGACCGTGCCGAGGCGGGGGTCGGGTCTGCGGTAGTCGCGGATCGCATAGCCGCCGTCGTTCTCGCCGTGCCGGGGCTCGAGCAGCGAGAGCAGGTGCAGCGTGTCGATGCCGAGTTCGGTCAGGTACGGGATCCGGCGACGGACGCCGGCGAGGTCGCCCCCGAAGCGGTCGACGTAGGCCATGTAGCCGACCCGTTGACGGCCCTGGTACCAGTACGGCGACGCGTTGCGGGCACGATCGAGGTCGACCAGTTCGGGGAGACGCTCGGCGTCGGCAGCACGGGCCCGTTCGACGAGCGCATCGCGAACCGAGTCGGCCGCGTCGCCGTACAGCCCGGCGAGTGCCGACTCGAGATCTCGCCGCCACTCGGCAAGGCGTGCATCGAACTCGTTCGCCACCGGAGGCAGCGTAGGCGGATCCAGGCGGA
>CAXAWD010000516.1:0-2904 GCA_963972325.1 uncultured Acidimicrobiaceae bacterium | reverse complement strand
CCGAGTACCTGGTGCGCGCCGGTGTGCCGTTCCGCGAGGCCCACGCGATCGTCGGCGCTCATGTGCGGGCCACCCTGTCCGGCGAGGGCTCGCTGCACGATCTCGTCGCCGCCGACGAGCGCCTCGGCCCCGATGCTGCCGCGTTGGTCGGCCCTGGTGTCGGCGTGCGGATGCGAACGTCACGTGGCGCGGCCGGGCCGGCGGCGCTGCCCGATCAGCTCGATCGGTACCGGGCGATGCTCGGCCGCGAACGGGCCACCCTCGACGAGCTCTGATCCGAATGCGGCGTGTCTCGCGGGCGATCCTGGCCGGTGACGCGCCCGACGTCGCTCCGTTGCTGCTGAACAAGTTGCTGGTGCACGGCGACTGCGTGGGGCGGATCACCGAAGTGGAGGCCTACCGGCAGGACGACCCGGCGAGCCACACGTTCGGCGGTCGCACGAAACGCAACGACGTGATGTTCGGACCGCCCGGGTACCTGTACGTGTACTTCACCTACGGGATGCACTTCTGCGCCAACGTCGTCACCGGCGCCGTCGACGAGGGCGCGGCCGTCCTGCTGCGGGCCGTCGAGCCGGTCGCCGGCATCGATCTGATGCTCGAGCGCCGGAACGGTCGGCATCGGGCGTTGGCCGACGGACCCGCCAAGTTGTGCCAGGCGTTCGGCATCGACGGTGCACACAACGGTGTCGACCTCGTGACCGGCGACGGCCCCGGCCTGTTCGACGACGGCACCCCGCCGCCGGACCACCCGCGTGTGGGGCCCCGCATCGGGATCAGCAAGGCGATCGACATCCCCTGGCGGTGGCGAACACCACTGCCAGACTGATCGGGTGCGACGTGTCTCGGTGATCGGCTCCAGCGGAGCGGGCAAGAGCACCACCGGTCGCGAACTCGCCCGTCTCCTCGACGTGCCGTACGTCGAACTCGATGCGATTCATCATCTCGCAGGCTGGACGCCGATCGCACCGGACGAGTTCGTGCGACAACTCGACGAGCTGACCGAGCGTCCGGGCTGGGTGATCGACGGCAACTACCGGTCGGTCGTGGTGGACGGTCCGGTCTGGGAACGGGCCGACACCGTCGTGTGGCTCGACGTGTCCAGGCGGGTCGCCCTGTGGCGGGTCGCCAAGCGAACGGTCGCCAGGGCGGCCACCCGGCGTGAGTTGTGGAACGGCAACCGAGAGCGCCCCTCGAACCTCTTCCGCTGGGATCCCGAACGCTCGATGATCCGCTGGGTCTGGACCACCCACCGTGCGCTCCGGGAGCGTTACGAGGAACTCACGTCCGACCCTGGCTTCGCCCATCTCCACATCGTCAGGTTGCGCACACCGAGCGAGGTCGCTCGGTGGATCGAGGGCGTCAGCAGACCTGGTTGACGGCCGGATACGGGTTGACCGCGCTGCCGCCGTTCGGGTGGATCTCGAAGTGCAGGTGTGGTGTACCGGCGTTGCCGGTCTCGCCCACGTAGCCGATGACCTCGCCCTGGGTGACCGATCGGCTCGACCCCTCCCAGCTCGAGAGATGGGCGTAGTAGTAGCTGTCGCCGTCGTTGGACGTCAGCCACACGGCGTTCCCACCGAGGGCGTTCGTCTTGAACCGCACGGAGCCGGACTTCACGGCGACCAGTGGTGTCCCGTTCGGCGAGATCATGTCGACGCCCTGATGTGAGCGTCCCCCCGAGCGCGGCGCGCCCCAGGTGTCGGAGAAGCCGTACGCCCCTCGCACCGGACACACGATGCCAGACTGCGGTGGCGGAGGGTCGGGCTCGGGTTCGGGCTCGGGTTGCGGTGACGGGGCGGCGTCGTCGTCATCGGCGTCGCTGTTGCCGTCGCCATCGTTGCCATCGTCGTTGTCGTTGTCGTTGTTGTTGTCGTTGTTGTTGTCGTTGTTGTTGTCGGCCGGTTGCTGCGCGGCCGCGCGCTCCTCGGCTGCGGCCGCTGCTTCCGCGGCCTCCCGCTCGCGCTCCGCGGCCCGAATCGCCTCGAGTTCACGCTGCACCGCCACGTCGGCCAGTCGTTGTTCCTCGATCTCCTGCAAGCGCAGCACGTCGGCTTCCGCCTCGGCCCGGAGCGCCACGAGGTCGTCGCGGGCACGCTCGGTCTCGGCCTGTCGGCGCGTGAGTCGGTCGCGGGTGTCGTCGAGTTGCTCGATCGCTGCGTCGAAGTCGTCGACGTCGACCAACGACGCGCCGGTCGCCGCCCCGATGAAGACGGCCGCCGTGCCGTCGTCGGTGGCAGCCGCGACGTCGGTGAGGAGCGGGTTGGTCTCGACACCGCTGCCGGTGAACCGGCGGATCGCGACCGCCGACAGGTCGGTGCGGAGCGAATCGACCGCCGCCTGCTGTGCTGCGAGTTCGCGCTCGGTGTCGGCCAACTCGATCGAGAGCTCGTCGAGACGGGCCTCGGCGTCGAACATGGCCTGCGCCGTTCGGTTGACCCGGTCACGAGCGGCTTGGATCTCCTCGGCCGCTCGCCGAGCCGCGTCGTCGGTGGTCCCGGCATCGGCCGTGAGCGGCAGGAAGAGCAGCGCGGCCACGACGGCCAGCGCGGCGCGCCCGAGGCGCGAGGGGGTGGGGCCGCTCCGGGACATCCGACGCATGTTACGGAATGATGACGCGCCGCGTGGGTCGGGCGACGGGATCATGCCGGTGCGTGCATCCAATAGCCGTGCGGATGGGCGGTCGCGAAGTGGGTTGTCGTGCGAACCCCGTCGCGCCAGCGGACCACGAGCAGCACCGTCAGTTCGAGTGATCGCAGATGATCCGGGAACGGCAACCCCGGGCACAGGGCGGGCGCCTCGGCCGCGATCCAGGTGAGGTCCGTCGACCGTCCGGCTTTCTCCAGTTCGGCGACGAAGTCACGCTGCAGCGCCTCCGGGAGGTAGTTGAGCACCCAGGAGTCG
>CAXAWD010000515.1:0-2914 GCA_963972325.1 uncultured Acidimicrobiaceae bacterium | reverse complement strand
GCGACACCACTCCCCGCCCACTCGAGCATGGCGATGTCGTTGTGGTTGTCGCCGAAGGCCACGACCTCCGACGGGTCGACGCCGAAGCGGCCGGCGAGCACGGCGAGGGCATGCGCCTTGCTGATCCCCTCCCCCGTCACCTCGACGAACCGCACGCCAGACGACGCCAGCGTCACGGGTACGTCCAGATGCTCGCGGAGCGCCGCCAGGAGCAACTCCCGCTCGATCGTCGGGTGGAGCACCATCAACTTGGTGATCGACAGTGACGCGTCCGGGCGCGGCGCCGGTGTGAACGTCGACAGGTCGGGGTGCTCGATCGCGATCTCGTGGAAACCCTCGTCCCACGCCGAGTGGTCCTCCGCCTCCCAGCAGAACGACACACCGGGCAGTGCCGCATCGAGACAGGCGAACACCTCGGCCACCGATGTGGCGTCGATCGGAAACCGGTCGGTCGATCGATTCGTACGCGGGTCGTGGATCAGCGAGCCATTCGAACACACCAGCATGTCGACGATGTCGTGACGGGCGAGCCGCTCCATCGCCGACAACGGGGCGCGGCCGGTCGCTGCCACCACGATGACCCCGGCATTCCGTGCCGCCCGCAGCGCGTCGGCCGATCGTTCCGACACCGAATGCTCGCGGTCGAGCAGCGTGCGATCGAGATCGGTCGCGATCATCCGGACCGTCATACGGCTGTCACCCGGCGACGATGTGGTCGAGCATCAGGTCGGGCTCGTCGCTCTCGATCCGCTGGAGCCGATACCTGCTCTCGAACAACGCCACGAGGTGTCCGTCGCCGCGCGACATCACCCGGATGCCACCGATCTCGCGCAGCCGCTTGGCCGACTCCTCGTCGGTCAGCCGGATCGACTCGTACGGGCTCGAGAGGATCTCGATCGGAGCGTTGAACTCGACGTCGAGTCGATCGGCGAACACGTCGAACTGCAGTTGGCCGACGGCGGCGAGGATCGGTGCACTGTCGCCCATGTCGGGATCGCGGAGCACCTGGACGACACCTTCCTCGTCGAGCTGGGCGAGCCCCTTGCGGAACTGCTTGGCCTTGCCCGAATCGAGCGGCCGCGCGCTCGCGAAGACCTCGGGCGAGAACCGCGGGATCGGCGGGAACGTGACCGGGGTCGTCTCGTACAGCGAGTCGCCGATGTTCAAGCCGGTGGCGTTGACGAGGCCCACGACGTCACCGGGATACGCCTCCTCCACCGTGGTGCGCTCGGCGCCGAACACGGTGGACGCGTATTTCGTGGCGAACGGCTTCTCGGTGCGGGCGTTGGTCAGCACCATGCCGCGTTCGAACCGGCCGGAACAGATGCGTACGAAGGCGATCCGGTCGCGGTGGGAGCGATCCATGTTGGCCTGCACCTTGAAGACGAAAGCGGAACAGTCGTCGTCGAGCGGTCGCACGTTGTCCTTCACGTCGACCCTCGCATCGGGTGCCGGTGCCAGTTCGACGATCGCGTCGAGCACGTGGCGCACCCCGAAGTTGGTGAGCGCCGAGCCGATGAACACCGGGGTCGACTCGCCCGCCAGGAACGACGGCAGGTCGACATCGGCCTCGACGGCGTCGAGCAGACCGGCCTCGTCGAGCGCCTGCGACCAGGCGGTGCCCTCCTCGGCGGCAGCTCGCTCGGCGTCGATGATCTCTTCCGGGGCGATCGCACTCCCCCGAGTGGTGCGGGTGAACCGGGTGAACTCGCCCGTGCGCCGGTCGACGACGCCGCGGAAGTCGCCGGAGATACCGACCGGCCAGGTGGCCGGCGTCGGCCGCAGGCCGATCTGCTCCTCGATCTCGTCGAGCAACTCGAGCGGGTCACGTCCTGGACGGTCGTACTTGTTGAGGAACGTGATCACCGGCAGGTTGCGCGACCGACACACCTCGAAGAGCTTGAGCGTCTGCGGCTCGATGCCCTTGGCGCTGTCGAGCACCATCACGACCGCATCGACCGCCGACAACACCCGATACGTGTCTTCGGAGAAGTCACGGTGACCCGGCGTGTCGAGCAGGTTCAGCTGATGATCGCGGTACTCGAACGACAGGGCGGTCGAACTGATCGAGATGCCGCGCTTCTGCTCCATCTCCATCCAGTCGCTCGTCGCCGATCGCCGCCCCGAGCGCGCCTTGACCGAACCGGCGTCGGCGAGCACGCCCGCGTAGAGCAGGAACTTCTCGGTCAGCGTCGTCTTACCGGCGTCGGGGTGGCTGATGATCGCGAACGTCCGTCGACGTGCGGCTTCTTCGGTGACGGACATAGCGGGTCAGGTTACCGATGGCATCGGCGAACGTACGGCGAGCGGGTCAGCGGCCGGTGGTCAAGCTGGGTCGCGCCGTCCACGACGCCTCGATCGCCGCGAGACGTTCGGTGGCCGAGTCCTTCAGCTGGGCTGCGACGTCGATCGCCACCAGGTCGAGCAGCGCGAGCACACCGACGTAGCTGTCGAACGGACCGGTCGATGCCGCCCCGACCACGAACGTGACGTCGGCCGCCGACGCGATCGGCGAGAGCATGCTGTCGGTCACGCCCGCGGACCACAGCCCGCGTTCGACGGCGAGCTGATGCGCGTCGAGCACCCATTGCTCGTACCGGCGGAGATCGATGACCACGAGCGTGGCCGAGTCGTCGGCGACGGCGAGTTCACGGCGAACCTCGACGTCGCTGCCGCTCACCATCGAGACGTGCGGTCGGAGTTGATGGAGCTGGATCACGAACTGCTGGGCGACGCCGGCGGAGGCATCGCTCGACAACACCATGACCGGTCGGTCGAGATCGGTGATGCGGTCGACCAGCGCGGCGAGCGCGGCGTCGTCGGCCTCGGTGAGCGTGGTCTCCACGTTGGCCAGTTCGGCGGCCACGTGATCGGATCGAGATCCGAGGTCGGTCGTACGGATCCGCTCGGCTGC
>CAXAWD010000514.1:0-2926 GCA_963972325.1 uncultured Acidimicrobiaceae bacterium | reverse complement strand
TGCCGTGGGGCGACCTCGACGTCGATGTGGTCCTCGAGTCGACCGGCTTCTTCACCAAGCGCGAAGACGCCGCCAAGCACGTCGATGCGGGTGCCGGGCGTGTCATCGTGTCGGCCCCCTCGGCCGGCGCCGACCTGACGGTCGTCTACGGCGTCAACCACAAGGACTTCAACAAGAAGCAGCACCAGGTCATCTCCAACGCGAGCTGCACCACCAACTGCTTCGTGCCGCTCGTCAAGGTGCTCGACGACGCGTTCGGCGTCACCAACGGCCTGATGACGACGATCCACGCGTACACCGGTGACCAGCAGCTCGTCGACGGTCCGCACAAGGATCTGCGCCGGGCCCGCGGTGCGGCGATCAACATCGTGCCCACCAGCACCGGCGCAGCCCGTGCGACCAGCCTGGTGATGGAGTCGATGAAGGGCAAGCTCGACGGCACCTCGTTCCGCGTGCCGGTGCCCACCGGTTCGATCACCGACTTCACGGCCAACCTGAAGAGGAAGGCGTCGGTCGACGACATCAACGCCGCCTACGCCGCGGCGGCCGCCAAGGGTGACCTCAAGGGCATCCTTCGCTACACCGAGGACCCGATCGTGTCGAGCGACATCGTCGGCGACCCGGCCTCGTCGATCTTCGACGCCGGCATGACCATGGTCAACGGCAAGATGGCCAAGGTCTGCTCGTGGTACGACAACGAGTGGGGCTACTCCAACCGCCTCGTCGATCTCGTGCTCCACGTGGGGCGCTGAGGCCGCCGGTGATCAACGGCATCCCGACCCTGGAGGACCTCGGCGACATCGAGGGCCACCGGATCCTGGTCCGCACCGATTTCAACGTGCCGCTCGACGGTGATCGCATCGTCGACGACTTCCGCATCCGTGCGGCGTTGCCCACGATCCAGTGGTTGCAGCAGGCGGGCGGCAAGGTCGTGTGCGCCAGCCACCTCGGGCGCCCGAAGGGTGAGCCGGATCCGAAGTACTCGATGGATCCGGTGCGTGCTCGGTTGGCCGAACTCGCGCCGGGGGTCGAGTTGATGGAGAACCTCCGTTTCGATCCGGGCGAGACGGCGAACGACCCGGCCTTCGTCGCGAAGCTGATCGAGGGGATCGATCTGTACGTCAACGATGCGTTCGGTGCCTCGCACCGCGAACACGCCTCGATCGTCGGGCCACCGAAGTCGTTGCCGTCGGCGATGGGGCGGCTGCTCGCCAAAGAGGTCGAGATCCTCACGGGTCTGCGCGACAAACCGAAGCGGCCGTTCGTCGCCGTGCTCGGCGGCGCGAAGATCTCCGACAAGCTCGGTGTGGTCGAAGCGCTGCTCGACACCGTCGATTCGCTGGTGATCGGCGGCGCGATGTGCTTCACGTTCTTCGCCGCGCAGGGCAAGTCGATCGGCGACTCGTTGTTCGAACCCGATCAGGTCGACACGTGCAAGCGGATCCTCGCCGAGAGTGGCGACAAGATCCACCTGCCCGACGACCTCGTCGGCCTCGACGCGTCCGGGCAGTTCGCCACGTTCGGAACGCAGTTGCCCGACGGTGCCAAGGGCTTCGACATCGGCCCGGGTTCCGCAGCCGCCTTCACCGACGTGATCATGGATGCTCGCATGGTTTTCTGGAACGGCCCGATGGGCATGTTCGAAGACGAACGCTTCGCCAACGGCACCAAGACCGTGGCCCAGGCGATGGCCGACACCAAGGCGTTCACCGTCGTCGGCGGTGGCGACTCGGCCGCCGCGCTGGCACAGTTCCGCCTGGACGACGACGTCGACCACGTGTCGACGGGTGGCGGAGCGAGCCTCGAATTGCTGGAGCTCGGCGACCTGCCGGGCCTCGCCGCCCTGCGCGGTGCCCCCAATGCCTGACCATCGCGAGTTGTGCCAGGCACAACTCGCGATGCGGCCGATCGAAGGATGACTCGATGACCAAGCGGACTCCCATCATCTCCGGGAACTGGAAGATGAACCTCAACCACTTCGAGGCGATTCAAACCGTGCAGAAACTGCACTACTCGCTGCCGAAGGAGATCTACGAGCAGGTCGACGTGAGCGTGCATCCACCGTTCACCGACATCCGCAGCGTGCAGACGGTGATCGAGGCCGACGGCCTCGAGTTGCTGCTCGGTGCGCAGTACTGCCACGACCAGGACAAGGGCGCGTTCACCGGCGAGGTGTCGCCGGCGTTCCTCGCCAAGCTCGACGTGAAGTACGTGATCTGCGGGCACAGCGAACGGCGCGACATCTTCGGTGAGACCGACGAGATGGTCAACGCCAAGGTCAAGGCGATCCTGAAGCACGGCATGACGCCGATCCTGTGCTGTGGCGAGTCGCTGGAGCAGCGTGAGGCGGGCGAGACCGAATCGGTCGTGCTCGGCCAGGTCGCGGCCGGGCTCGCCAAGATCAAGGCCGATCAGGTCGCGTCGATGGTGATCGCCTACGAACCGATCTGGGCGATCGGCACCGGCAAGACGGCCACGTCCGACGATGCCCAGACGGTGTGTCGTGCGATCCGTGGTGCCATCGGCGCCCGGTTCGACGCCGACACTGCGGCTGCGGTGCGCATCCAGTACGGCGGGGCGGTCAAGGCCGGCACGACCGAGGAACTGATGGCACAACCCGACGTGGACGGGGCGCTCGTCGGTGGTGCCAGCCTCGATCCCGACGAGTTCGCCCGGATCGTGCAGATCGCGGCGGGCTGACTGCTCACCGCGTCAAATTTCGGAACAGATCGACCGAACCTTTCACACGTTCGAAATACCTCCATCGCTACCGCGGGGTAGGAACAGCTGCTAGGTTTGGCCAAGGCCCGAATTGCTCGGGGAGGACGATTCGGGTTCGCTGACGCGTCAGCACCGCCATGGGGCCGTGAACATCAAGCCCCCAGCAGTGCTGTGCGACACGACATACCTCCCTCCATCAATCCCC
>CAXAWD010000513.1:0-2935 GCA_963972325.1 uncultured Acidimicrobiaceae bacterium | reverse complement strand
CCAACGCCAACGGCAAGATGCAGAAGGACGACTGGCTCAAGCGGTTCTACTTCGGCGACGACGAGACCCTGCCCGGTCTGAAGAAGATCGTCGAGGAGAACCTCGACAAGATCGACGCCGCGGCGATCAACACGTTCCCGCTCGGCCACGACGAGAACGGCGAACTGGTCGTCGCCAAGCCCGGCAAGTACGGCCCCTACGTCAAGCGTGGCGACGACACCGCCAGCGTGCCCGACGACATGCCGCCCGACGAACTCGACGTCGCCAAGGCGCTCGAGCTCCTGGCGCTCCCGAAGAGCGACGAGCCGATCGGCGAGATGGACGGCTACCCGGTGTTCGCCAAGAGCGGCCGGTTCGGCCCGTACGTGCAGTGGGGGGCGCCCGACGACCTGCCGCCCGGGCTCGAGAAGCCGCGCATGTCGAGCCTGTTCTCGAACATGTCGCTCGATTCGATCACCCTCGACGACGCGAAGAAGCTGTTGCAGCTCCCCCGTTCGCTCGGCGAGGATCCCGCCGACGGCAAGGAGATCGTCGCCAACAACGGTCGCTACGGCCCGTACGTCGTCAAGGAGAAAGACTTCCGGTCGATCGACTCCGAGGAGCAGCTCCTCACGATCACGCTCGAACAGGCCGCGAAGATCTTCTCCGAGCCGAAGGTGTTCAAGCGGGGCGGTCGCAACATGGCGGCCAAGGGCCCGCTGCGTGAGTTCGGCACCGACCCGGTGAGCGAACGCCCCGTCGTGGCCAAGGACGGGCGCTTCGGCGTGTACGTCACCGACGGCGAGACCAACGCGTCGATCGGCAAGGGCGACCGGATCGAGGAGATCTCGCCCGAGCGCGCCTACGAGCTGTTGGCGATCCGTCGCGAGGCGATCGCGGCCAAGGGCGGCCCCACCAAGAAGAAGGCCACCAAGAAGAAGGCCGCCGCCAAGAAGAAGCCGGCGAAGAAGACCGCCGCAAAGAAATCGGCAGCCAAGAAGACCGTCGCGAAGAAGGCCGTTGCAAGAAAGGCGGCAGCCGACAACACGGCTGCGCCATCCGACGACTGACGGCACCGCCTCCCTCCCCATCCCGCTGTCACCTCGCTGACGCGCCCCGGGCAACATTTCGTCGACCGGCCCGTCCGGGGGCGGCTACGTTGTCACCAAGAGGCTCGACAACGAGGGAAGGGGAACCCCGATGACACCTCGATGGAGACTCGGCGTGCTCGGCGTCGGCGGTTTGGTGGTGCTCTTGTCCGGCGGGCCGGCGCTCGCCCAGGACGACGGGCTCGACCAGGACACGCTTGACACGCTCCGAGCCGAGGTGCCCGAAGGGCAGCCCGGCTCGGACGACATCCAGGAGGGCGACGACCGGTTCGGGCGTCTGGTCTCGATCCTCGGCCAGGACACCGTCGTGAACATCGGTCCGGGTTCCAAGCTCGAGGGAGTCTGCGGCGGCTACGCGTACTCGTTCGACGAGAACGGCGAACTGATCGACGCGGCCATCGCGTTCGGCGACGGCAGCCCGCCGGTCGACATGCTCGACGGCGGGCAGGCGTTCACGTCGGGCAACCGTTTCAAGGTCGACACGCGCGGCCTGGTCCAGTACTACGGGTTCATGCCACGAGCCGACGAAGGCCCGAAAGACCATTCGTGGACGATCAAGACCTCGGGCATCAGCCTCGACTCGGGCGGCGACCCGAACGAGTCCGGCAAGAACCGCAACGCCGGGATCGTCGATCTCGCCGAGGACCTGTCCGTCAAGTTCTCCGCGAACGTCCAGGTGTCGGGGCGTCTCGACTCGTCGAACATCGGGTCGTGCATCGGCGAGGGGCACGTCGAGTTCATCGGCAACGGGCTGACCGATCCCGTCGGGTTGGCTGCGCTCGCGCTGCTGGGCGGCGGCATCTTCGGGCTCCTGTTCAATGCCCGACCCGCCATGACCTACAGGGGGTCGGCATGAGCGAAACCACCGGGGCGAAGGTGACCGTGTCCTCGCAACCCGCCGAGCTGCGTCGCCACCCGATCCGAGGGGTGCTGTGGGGACTGATGATGGGCGTCGGTCTCACGCTCGTGCTCGTCATCACCAAGGTGATCGACCTGGACCTGACCATGATGATCGTCGTCACGGTCGTTGCGATCGTCGTCGGCGTGCTCTGGAGCACCGTCGGCCCAGCGAAGGAGCCGAAGGGTCCGCCGCCGGCGACCATGACGGCGTCCTCGGCGCCGGCGCCGTCTCGCTTCGACGACTTCACCGATCCGGCCGACCCGGACGCACCCGACGAACCCGACCGTCCGCTCGCGGTGCCGGACGGGAACTCCGAGGGCCCCGCCGACGAGCCGGGTGGCCACGCCGAACCGAGCGACGACGACTGAGCCCGGACCGCCGGACCGCCAGTAGGGTGGCGGCCCGATGCCGTTCTACATCGCGTTCGAAGGTGCCGAGGCCTGCGGCAAGAGCACCCACGCCGCTCGGCTCGCCGAGCATCTCGACGCCGTGATCACGCGCGAGACCGGTGGCACGGCGATCGGTCGGCGGCTGCGTGAGATCCTCCACGACACGTCGGTCACCGATCTCGACGATCACGCCGAGACGCTGATCGTCGCAGCCGACCGAGCCCAGCACCTCGCCGAGGTCGTGCGCCCCGCGCTGGCCGCCGGTCGTCACGTGGTCAGCGACCGGTCGGTGTACTCCACGCTCGCCTACCAGGGTTACGGGCGCGGACTCCCGCTCGACCAGGTGCGGATGATCAACGAGTGGGCGATCGGCGACACCTGGCCCGATCTCGTCATCCTGCTCACGGTGCCCACCGAGGTCACCGCCCGTCGGATGGCGAAACGCGACCGCGACCGGTTCGAGCTCGCCGGTGACGACTTCCACGGTCGCGTCGACCGCGGGTTCGCCACCATGGCGGCCGACGACCCCGACCACTGGGTCGTGATCGACGCCTCGG
>CAXAWD010000512.1:0-2941 GCA_963972325.1 uncultured Acidimicrobiaceae bacterium | reverse complement strand
CCTCCCCCCGGTTCTTGCGGCGGGTCGCACGACTCGGGCGACCACCGAGGTACGACCGACCGGGGTCGACGAGCAACAGACCACGCAGGGCTTCCCGACCGACGAGCATCCGGAACCCCATCTCGTCACGATTCGCCAAGGTCAGTTCGGCATCGAGGTCGTGTCCGACCACCGTGATGCGGGTCCGAACGACGAGCCGCTCCTCCTCGTGGCCCGTGGAGCTGCGGATGCTGCGTCGGTCGGCGATCGGCAACTCGGCACGAACCGTGTCGACGTCGGATCGCTGCCACGGGTGGATCGCGAACGACACCCACGACACGCCGTCGCGCTCGAACTCCTCGATGTCGAACGCGTGGACCGACGACGATCGGGCCCCGGTGTCGAGCTTCGCCTTCACCCACGGCACATCGAGGTCGGGCAGCGCGACCCATTCCCGCCAGCCGGCGACCGTGGCCGGGGGTCCGTCATCGTTCACCCTGGTAGTTTCGCCGATCTTGACGATGAAACTCGCAATCCTCTCCAGAGCGCCTCGTTCGTACAGCACGCAGCGACTCCGGTCGGCCGCGATCGACCGCGGCCACGAGGTCAAGGTCCTGAACACGCTGCGCTTCTCGATCGACCTGTCGGGCGACGAACCCGACCTCCAGTTCCGTGGCAAGCCGCTGTCGAGCTACGACGCGATCCTGCCGCGCATCGGCAACTCGATCACGTACTTCGGCACCGCCGTCGTCCGTCAGTTCGAGCAGATGGACGTGTACACGCCCAACACCGCCAACGGCATCGGCAACTCACGCGACAAACTGCGCGCGATCCAGATCCTCTCCCGCCACAACATCGGGATGCCCGCCACCACGTTCGCTCGCGATCGAGCCGACGTCCTCCCGGCGATCGAACGGGTCGGCGGCGCACCGGTCGTCATCAAACTGCTCGAGGGCACGCAGGGCATCGGTGTGATCCTGGCGCCGGACACGAAGGTCGCCGAGGCGATCATCGAGACGTTGCAGAGCACCAAGCAGAACGTGTTGATCCAACGCTTCGTCGCCGAGAGCAAGGGACGCGACATCCGAGCGTTGGTGGTCGGTGACCGTGTGGTCGCCGCGATGCGCCGGGTCGCACAAGGTGAGGAGTTCCGCTCCAACGTCCACCGCGGTGGCCGTGTCGAGGCGGTCGAACTCGACCCGGCGTACGAGGAGACCGCCGTCCGCTCGGCGCAGATCATGGGGCTCCGGGTCGCCGGCGTCGACATGCTCGAGAGCGACGACGGGCCGTCGGTGATGGAGGTCAACTCCTCCCCCGGCCTCGAAGGAATCGAGACCGCGACCAAACTCGACGTGGCCGGCGCGATCATCGACTACATCGACAACCAGGTCGCGTTCCCCGACATCGACGTGCGCCAACGGCTCACGGTGAGCACGGGCTACGGCGTCGCCGAACTCCTGGTGCACGAAGGTGCCGAACTCGTCGGCACGTCGATCGACGACTCGGGTCTGCGTGAACGGGACATCGCCGTTCTGACGCTGCATCGCGGTACGTCGGTGATCCCGAACCCGAAGGGCGCACGCGAACTCGAAGCCGGCGATCGACTCCTCTGCTTCGGGAAACTCGAGGAGATGCGCGGCATGATCCCCGAGCGTCGTCGGCGGCGCGCTCGGGTCAAGCGGCTCCCGAAGCCGGCGATCTCCGAGGCCTGATCCACACCCCGCCCGACGCAGCGAGCACGATCCCGACGACCGTGACGGTCGGTCCGCTCCCGACCCGGAAGAGTCCCGCATCCGGGGCGAACAGCAGCGCGACCGCTGTCGTGCCGACCCACGCGACCGCAACCGCGTCGGCGACGACCGCGACCCGCCAGTCGAGATGGCGGGTGACGACAGCCCACGCGGCCACCGTGGTTCCGACGAGCAGCAACGGCACGAGCGGCCAGAGCCGCAGCGACCAGGCGACGAACCCGTCGGGAGCGAACCCGAGGCGCTCGACCAGGTCGAAAATCGAGTAGCTGGACCGGTCGCGTGCCCCGGACCGGAGCCAGGGCAGGAACGTGCCGACCAACGCAACGGCGGCACCCAGACTGAGCGCAGCGGCACCCCTCGTTGCTCGGTCGACCACGCCACGAGCGTAGGCCGCGGCCTACCGTGGCGAGATGACGTCGTTGCCGCACAGCAGTGTCCGAGGCACCAGGCACCTGGTTGCCGCCGCCGATCAACTCGCTGCTCGAGCCGGCGACCTGGTCTTCGAACGCGGCGGCAACGCCGTCGACGCCGCGATCGCCACCAACGCCGCCATCGCCGTCACCGGCCCTCATCTGTGCGGTCTGGGCGGCGACCTGTTCGCCCTGGTCCACACGCCTGAGGGGGTCGTCGCACTCAACAGCAGCGGCCGCGCCGGCTCCGGGAGCGACCCCGACGCGTTGCGAGCGGAGGGGGCATCGTCGATGCCCTTCCGCTACGACATGCGTTCGGTCACCGTGCCCGGCTGTGTCGACGGTTGGGTCGCGCTCCACGAACGCTTCGGCACCATGGCGATGGAAGACCTGTTGGCGCCGGCGATCGACCTCGCCGAAGGCGGATTCGCGGCCAGCCCGCTGCTCGCAGGGTCGGTCGATCGGCTCGACGACCCCGGCCGATCACAGCTGAACGAACTCGCGTCCCAGGCGACCCACACCGGCGCGCTCGTGCGTCGACCGGGCGCCGGGCGGGCCCTCCGGGCGATCGCCGCCACCGGCCGCGACGGGTTCTACGGCGGCGAGTTCGGCGAGGGGCTGATCCGCATCGGGCAGGGCCTGTTCTCGGCGGACGATCTCGCCCGGAGCCAGGCCGACTGGGTCGACGCACTCACGACCGAGGCGTTCGGCGTCGAACTGCACACGATCGGTCCGAACTCCCAGGGGTACCTGACGCTCGGCGGCGCCCTGCTCGCCGACGGACTCGACCTGCCCGACGAC
>CAXAWD010000511.1:0-2942 GCA_963972325.1 uncultured Acidimicrobiaceae bacterium | reverse complement strand
CGTGATCGCCATCCTCCTGCAAACCACCCCCTTCCGCATCATGGCGCTGGTCCACATCCTGGCCGCCATCGTCGCCTTCGGACCCCTGTTCCTCTATCCCGGGCTGAGGAAGTCCGGTGAAACCCAGACCATGGCCGCCACCCACATGCGGTTGACGTTCCCCGCGCTGATCGTGCTCTGGGTCGTCGGGATGGGCCTCGCCGGGATGTCGGAAGACGCCTACAAGATGTCGCAGCTCTGGCTGACGCTGTCGATCCTCAACTGGGTCGTGCTCGTCGCGGTGAGCTGGTTCCTGATCCGCCCCGCGATCACCGACACGAGCGAGCGTGCCACGTCGAAGCTGGCCGCCGGCACCGGCATCACCCATCTCGGCCTCGTCATCGGCCTCGTCCTCATGATCTGGAAGCCAGGGCTCTAGTGCCGCTCGACGTGACGGCGGCCGTCTGCCGCGAGTTCGGCTCGCCGCTCGTCATCGAACGGTTGACACTCGCCGACCCGGGCCCCGGCGAGGTGTTGGTGCGGGTCGACGCCGTGGCCATCTGTCATAGCGACGTCTCGTTCACCGACGGCGAATGGGGCGGCGAACTACCCGCCGTGTGGGGCCACGAAGCGGCCGGCGAGATCGTCGGCGTCGGCGACGGTGTCGGATTCGAGCCCGGCGAGCGCGTCGTCGTCACGCTGATCCGCTCGTGTGGCGAGTGCCCACGCTGCCAGCGCGGCGCCGAGGTCGCCTGCGGCGAGTCGTTCCCGCTCGATGCCGCCACGCCGCTCACCGACGGTGACGGTGCGCCGATCGGCCACGGCATGCGCACCGCAGCGTTCGCCGATCACGTGGTCGTGCACGCGTCACAGATCGTCCCGGTCGACGGTGATATCGCGCCGGCGTCGGCATCCTTGCTCGCGTGTGGCGTCATCACCGGCGTCGGCGCCGTACTCAACACGGCCGCGGTCGTGCCGGGATCCACCGTCGTCGTACTCGGCTGCGGAGGCGTCGGCCTGAACGTCGTGCAGGGCGCGGCGATCGCCAAGGCGTCCACCATCGTCGCCGTCGACCTCCAGGCCGCGAAACTCGATCTCGCCATCCATCTCGGCGCCACCCACGCGATCGACCCGACCGCCTCCGACCTCGCCGAACTCGTCGCCGACCTGACCGACGGCCACATGGCCGACTACGTCTTCGTCGCCACCGGAGCGCCGGCGGCCCTGACGAGCGCCGACGGCCTCGTGGGCACCATGGGGGCGATCGTGGTGGTCGGGATGCCCGCGACCGGAGTGGCCGGTCAGTTCGATCCCGGCGCACTCGCCGCCCGCAACCAGCGCATCCTCGGGAGCAAGATGGGCACGTCGGTGATCGCCCGCGACATCCCCGCACTGGTCGGCAAGTATCACGACGGCAAGCTCGAACTCGACGGGCTCGTCAGCCGCACCTTTCCGCTCGATCGGATCAACGAGGCCATGGACGAGGTCCGTTCGGGCGCAGCACTGCGCAATGTCATCGTGTTCGACCACGCGGGGCGTTGACGATGCGAATCGGGTCGGTCGAGACCTTCGTGGTCGGCAATCCCCCTCCGTCGTTCGGAGGGCAGTACTTCGTGTTCGTCAAGCTCATCACGGACGACGGCATCGTCGGCTACGGCGAGGCGTACGCAGCCACGTTCCGTCCACACGTGATCGCCGCTGCGATCGAGGATCTCGCCGATCACCTCCTCGTCGGAGAAGACCCTCATCACATCGAGCGGTTCTGGCGCCGGGCCTACAGCCGCGGATTCACGCAGCGTCCCGATGCCACCGTGATGGGCTGCGTCAGCGCCTTGGAGATGGCGTGCTGGGACATCGTCGGCAAGGCCGCCGACCGTCCCGTGTACGAACTGCTAGGCGGACGGGTGCACGAGACGTTGCGCTCGTACACGTATCTGTATCCCCGACCGGACGACACCGCCGACGTGTACACCGACGCCGACACGGCTGCCGCACGCGCGGTGGACGAGGTCGAGCGCGGCTTCGACGCCGTCAAGTTCGACCCGGCCGGGCCCTACACCGCGATGGGCGGCCACCAGCCGCGTCTGAGCGACGTGAAGCGCACGGTCGCGATCGTCCGGGCGGTCCGCGCCGCGGTGGGCGATCGAGCCGACCTGCTGGTGGGGACCCACGGCCAGTTCACCGCCGGCGGCGCCCAGCGGATCGCTCGCGAGATCGCCCCGTACGACCCGCTCTGGTTCGAAGAGCCGGTTCCACCCGACGACGTGGCCGCGATGGCGCAGGTGGCCGCCCAGAGCTCGGTGCCGATCGCCACGGGCGAACGCCTGACGACCAAGTACGAGTTCGCACGGGTACTCGAAGCCCGCGCCGCGTCGATCATCCAGCTCAACCTGGGCCGCTCGGGCGGCCTGCTGGAAGGCAAGAAGATCGCCGGCCTCGCCGAAGCGTTCGGGGCGCAGATCGCACCCCACTGCTACAACGGCCCGATCGGCCTCGCCGCCAACATGCAGTTGGCGGTGTGCTCGCCCAACTTCTTGATCATCGAGTCGATCATGGACAACACCGGATTCCATGCCGACCTGTTGACCACGCCGATCCGGTGGGAGGACGGTCGTCTGATCCCCTCGACCGCGCCGGGCCTCGGGGTCGAACTCGACGAAGACGTGGCCCGGGCTCACCCGTACACGGGCGACCGCACCCACCTCACGATGTGGAACGACCCGATCGACACCGCCGACTGACGTCTGACGGCGCCGCCGGACGGGTTCAGTCGGGCAGTGGCATGAGCCCATCGTCGTCGTTGGGCGCGTACGGGTTGTGGGCGATCTCCCACAGGTGACCGTCGGGGTCGGCGACGTACGACGAGTAGCCGCCCCAGAACACCGCTTCGGGCCGTTTGACCGGCTCCGCGCCGCACCCGACCCACTCGTCGAAGACGGCGTCGACATCGGCCCGGTCGGCCC
>CAXAWD010000510.1:0-2944 GCA_963972325.1 uncultured Acidimicrobiaceae bacterium | reverse complement strand
CGAGTCCCGCCGCCAGAGCTGACCGGGCCGACGTCAGCGTCTCCTCGGCGCGGTGGCCGGTACGAGACCTCGCGTCTCGGCAACGTCGTCGTCGCGGATCAGCAGCGAGAGCGCAATCGCCGGGACCATCACGAGGCCGACGGCCAGGAACGCATGCTGGTGCGCGCCCAGCCGCTCGATCGCCGGCGCGGCATCGTCCAACCCGCCGAGCTGGGCCGACAACACGGTGGCTCCCAATGCTGTGCCCATGGCGTAGGAGATCTGCCGCTGCGTGCCGAACAGTGACGTCGCCCGGCCGGTGTCTGCGTGCGAGGTCGTGGCGTACACAGCTGTCTGAATCGACACGAACACCAGCCCCATCGACATGCCGCGGACGAACATCATGCTCCCGATCAGCCCGAGCGGGGTGCCGAGATCGACCAGTGAGAACCCACACGTGACCGCGGCGGCAACCGCCGTGCCACCGACCATCAGACGGCGCGGACCGATGACTCGGTACGCGCGCTTGCCGACCAGGTTCGAGATCACGAGCACGCCGATCGCCTGCGGGGCCTGGACCAGGCCGCTCTGGAACGCCGAGAAGTCCCTGACGGACTGGAGGTACAGCGGCAGGATGAAGATCTGGCCGAAGAAGCCGGCGTAGATCAGCGATGCAGCGATGTTCACGTTGCGGAACAGGCGATCGCGGAACAACCGCAACAGCAACGCCGGCTGTGGCACGCGCAGTTCCACGACGATTGCAGCCGCGAGCAACGCCAGGCCGAGCGTGCCGAGGCCGATCACGAGCGGCGACGCCCAACCGTCCTCCGGGCCGATCGTCAGCGTGTACAGCAACAGGCCGACAGCACCCCCGCTGAACACCAGGCCGGCCAGGTCGAGCCGACCCGGCTCCTCGTGGACCTCCTCACGCAAGGATTGGTGGGCGAGGAACAGCGCGAGCAGACCGATCGGAATGTTGATGAGGAAGATCCATCGCCACGAAGCCTGATCGACCAGGATCCCGCCGATCATCGGGCCGATGGCGGGAGCGACCACCGCCACGCTCAGCACTGCGTTCGCCGCCGTCGCCCGTTGGCTCATCGGGAACGCGCGGTACAGCATCGCGCTCCCGATCGGAACCAGAAGCCCGCCGCCGAACCCTTGCAGCACGCGCAGCACGATCAACTGGTCGAGCGTCTGTGCCACACCGCAGAACCCCGAAAACACCGTGAAGAGCGCCAACGACACCACGAAGACCCGCTTCGTGCCGAACCGGTCGCCGAGCCAGCCGGCGGCCGGGATGATGATCGCCACCGCGAGCAGGTACCCGACAGCGATCCACTCCGTCTGGTGGGAGTCGACGCCGAAGTCGACGGCCATCGTGGGCAACGCGACCGTCACCATCGTGCCGTCGATCACCGTCATGAAGATCGCGAAGATGTAGACGATCAGCACCTGCCGTTCGTACGGCAGGCCGGAGAGCCGGGCGATCACAGGACGTGGAGACGTGCGAGACACGGTGGGGGAACCATCGACTGGACCGTAGGCCACGGCGGAACATCGCACGGAGTTCGAGGGTTCTCAGCGAGTCACTACGGTGACGTAACCCTCAGGAGACGAACCATATGCAACCGATCGCCATCGCCGACTGGAACGACATCGCCGACCGCGAGCCGGCCGGCGCGCTCGTCGGCGGCGTCGACCTCGTGATCGTCCGAGCCGACGGCGAGGTCTCCGTGCTCCACGGACGCTGCCAACACCGGGGCGCGCTGCTGGCCGACGGCACCATCAGCGGTGACGACATCATCTGCGGCGTGCACGGCTGGGACTACCGGTTCCGCACCGGCATCAGCGCGTACAACAACGACGAGCGCCTGGCCGTGTTCTCGGCGTGGGTCGACGACGACCGGGTGATGGTCGACCGCGACGAGATCGCGGAGTTCGAGCGTGCCAACCTACAGCCCTGGAACCGCGACGCGTACCAGGGGGCGTTCCAGGACCCGCACGGCGCTCCGGAGGAACCGTGGGTCGGTCAGATCCGCGAGCTCGCCACCAACGGGCTGTCGAAGGTCGGCCACCACGGCGCGGTCACGTCGATGGGCGTGCCGCGCGACGACCTCCCGAGTTGGGACTCGATCCAGTTCGTCACCGCCCAGGTGGCACGCCGCCCGCTGCTCGACGAGGTCGCCGTCGGGACCGACGTGACGATCGGCGCCGGTGCTGCCAAGCCGTTGCACCTGGAGATCCCGCTCTTCGTGTCCGACATGAGCTTCGGAGCGCTCTCCGAGGAGGCCAAGACGGCGCTCGCCCGCGGCGCCCATCGTGCGGGGACGGGCATCTGTTCCGGTGAAGGCGGCATGCTGCCGGAGGAGCAGGCCGAGAACGACCGCTACTTCTACGAACTGGCGTCGGGACGGTTCGGCTGGTCGCTCGACAAGGTCCGCGACGTGCAGGCGTTCCACTTCAAGTTCGGGCAAGGAGCGAAGACCGGCACCGGTGGGCACCTGCCCGGCACCAAGGTCACCGGCCGCATCGCCGAGGTCCGCGGGCTCGAGCCGGGCACACCGGCGGTCTCGCCCGCGACGTTTCCCGACCTCACCACCACCGCCGATTTCCGCGAGCTGGCCGCCGAGGTCCGCGACGCCTCCGGCGGGATCCCGATCGGCGCCAAACTGTCGGCGCAGCACATCGAGGCCGACATCGACGCGGCGCTCGAGATCGGCGTCGACTACATCATCCTCGACGGACGTGGCGGCGGCACCGGCGCCGCACCCAAGGTCTTCCGCGACCACATCTCGGTGCCGACGATCCCGGCACTCGCGAGAGCCAGACGCCACCTCGACGCCTGTGGGTCGGCCGCCACGCTCGTGATCACCGGTGGGCTCCGAACCCACACCGACTTCGCCAAGGCACTCCCCCCCCGCCCCGACGGGATACAGGTGTTAAATACCGCCACTCCGGCCAT
>CAXAWD010000509.1:0-2947 GCA_963972325.1 uncultured Acidimicrobiaceae bacterium | reverse complement strand
CACGGCGTCGGCCGCGAGCCCGCAGGCTTCGCCACCCGGCCCATCCTGGGTCGTCACGGTCGGCGACTCGGCGATCTCGGGTGAGGCGGGTCGATGGGCCGGCAACACCAACATGTCGTCGTGGCGCCACGACACCGGAGCGGATGCCTACTACGACAACGCGGCCAACACCGCCGAAACCACGCCCGGCTGCCACCGGTCCAAGGCGGCCGAGGCACACATCGGCGACGTCAACTCGCTCAACCTCGCCTGCTCCGGGGCCCGCACGTACACGCAGACCGGCGGCGACTTCAAGCCGGGGCTCGACTGGTACGTCGGGCCGGCCGGCAAGAGTCAGGTGGTCCAGCTCCAGGAGTTCGCCACCACCAACGACGTCGACGCCGTCACGGTGCTGATCGGTGCGAACAACTTCGGGTTCGCCGACATCGTGCAGCAGTGCGTCACCAATTGGCTGACCTCGCCGTGGTGGTGGAAGAACTACTGCAACGACGACCGTTCGATCAGGAACCGGTTCAAGTCGGGTGCCGTCGACGATCGGACCGACGAGGTCGCCGGCGCGATCGCCAACGTGGCGCAGGCCATGACCAACGCCGGGTACACCAGCGACGACTACACCGTGATCGTCCAGACCTACTGGTCGCCGATCCCGCGCGG
The DNA here is from genome assembly GCA_963972325.1 of uncultured Acidimicrobiaceae bacterium. Classification (GTDB taxonomy): domain Bacteria; phylum Actinomycetota; class Acidimicrobiia; order Acidimicrobiales; family Ilumatobacteraceae; genus Ilumatobacter. Next base: position 2,293 of record CAXAWD010000509.1, on the reverse strand, counting down.
GAGCGACATCCGGTACTCCGAGCGAGGCTGGACGCGCCAGAGCGTCGGTGGCTGCGGTATCTGGAACCGTGACGCGAACTGGGCCAACGACACGGCCGTGGTCAAGATGAACCAGGCGCTGACCGACGGCGTCGTCCGCAGCGGCATCGACAACTACGTCGTGCTCGACATGTCGCGGGCGCTCGACGGCCATCGCCTCTGCGAGAAGGGCGTCGGGCTGCTCGAGGAGGTCGGGCTCGGCGCCTGGACCGATGCGGGTGCCGCCGACTCCACCGAGTGGGTGAGCCAGATCCGAACGCTCACCACGCTGTTCGGGCCGTACCAGCTGCAGGAGGGCATCCACTCCAGCTACTGGGGCCAGCTCGCGATGCGGAACTGTCTGCGCCAGGCCTACAACGGTGGCGCGGTGCGCGGCGGCACGTGCACCAGCACCGGCGGCGTGAACGCGGCCGGCGAACCCAACATGGCGCTCGGCTGACCTCGGCGACCGTCGGCTGCGTCAGCGCAGGTTGCGCAACGCCCGCTCGCGTTTGCGGCGCTTGTTGCTGCGGGCGATCGCGACGAACGCGATGAACGCGGCGGCGACCACCACCCAGACGATCAGCGCGATGAACGCGGCAGTGGACAGCGGGCCGGCCCAGGCGCCGCCTTCACCGGCGGGGCGCTGGACGGTCGCCGTGTAGACGTTGACCGACGAGCCGTCGAGCGGTGCGGTCCACTCGATCACACCGTCGTCGACCTCGGTGCCGGTCTCGGCGGAGATGAGCTCACCGGGGAGCGACACGCGGAACACGAACGACATCGCCTCGGACGGCGTCATCGCGCTCGCGGCGAACTCGTCGCCGAACGGCAGCCCGCCGACCGTCGCGATCAGGTCGGCATCGGCGAACGACTCGAATCCGTTCGGCAGCTGGAGGTCGCCGTCGATGGCGTTGGTGGTCTGGTCGTCGGCCAGCGTGCGTGCGGCGCGCATGTCGGTCAGCGGTGGCCCGATGCTGCGCAACACCGTCGCCAACTCGACGTGCGACGCGAACGTGTGGGTGAGCGTGATCGACACGGTGCCGTCGGCGGCCTCGGTCGGACCGTCGACGGCCCATCCGTTGGCGATCGCATCGTCGAGACGCAGATCGTCGACGAGACCCGGGACCTGCGCCATCAGCTCGGCGTCGGCGATGGCGTCGACCGTGACGACGCCCGTGCCGTCGGGTTCCATGACGACGTCGACGGTCACGTCGAGACGGCACGCCGACAGGGCGAGCAGGCTCATGAGGACGAAGGCGAGTCGGCGGGTCACGGCGCTCCATCATCGCAGCCGATCGGGTCGCAGCCCCGTCAATGTCGGACGGAATTGCGTCGTACCGACTCTTCCGGTCGTGACAGGATGCGGCCATGCAGGTGCCGGAGGCGATCGACGACGAACCGAGTCGGTTCTTCGACGGTGGCACCGACCACGAACCGCCCCGCACGCTGCCCGACGCCGCCTACGAGTTGTCGCGAGTGGTGGTGGCGCTCGACGGGGGCATCGAACGCGAGTGGTTCCAGCTGCGTCGGCGGATCGGCTACCGCGATCGCCATCTCGGCGACCTGCTCGTGCCGCGTGACTGCGCGACGTTCTACACCGACCTGACGTCGGTGCCGTCGCTGTTCACGTGGCTGGTGCCGAAGTCCGGCGATCATCTGCCGGCCGCTCTGATCCACGACGGACTCGTGCGGGCCGAGGGAGCGGAGCAGGATCACATCGGACCGGACATGACCCGGGTCGAAGCCGACCGGGTGTTCCGCGACGCGATGGCCGACTCCGGCACCGGCGTGATCCGGCGCTGGATCGTGTGGACGGCGGTCACTCTCGCGACGATGTGGGCCGGTCAGGGCACCGCCGAGTCGTCACGCGTGCGCGCCTACTACCGCTGGGTGGTGGCCGTCACGCTCGGGTCGATCGCTTGGCTTGGCTACCAGGCCACCGCCGATCTCCTGGACCGGTCGGGGCGCTGGTGGTGCACCTACGAACTGCCGTGGATCAGGGGCGACGCGTGGTGGGAACAGTTGGCGACGGGTGCGCTCGGCGCGGTCGCGGTCCCGCTCGCGCTCAGCGTGCTGTGGGGCAGGTTCCGGCAGGCCGGCGCGATCGCCGGTGTGATGCTCGGCGCGCTGTTCCACGTGTCGATCGCCTTGCTGCTGTTGAGCGGCGTGTACCTGGTGCTCGAAGCGGTGGCGACCGACGGCTGGACGGGCCTCCGTGGCCTGGCCGTTCGGCTCGCGAAGCGGTGGCGGGTGCTCGCCTCGATCGCAGCGG
>CAXAWD010000508.1:0-2949 GCA_963972325.1 uncultured Acidimicrobiaceae bacterium | reverse complement strand
GGTGAAGGCGTTGAGTCGTCGGGCCCGAGCCACAACTCGGCAGCATCCAGCTCGACCGCACCGTCGATTCGATCCTCGTCGGCACCCGGCACCGCGCCGACCTCGGCGACATCGACGCCCTCGCGGCCTCCATCGACCGCGACGGCCTGCTGCAACCGCTCACGATCACCATCGACGGCGTGCTCGTGTGCGGGGCACGACGCCTGGCCGCGATCAAGAAGCTCGGCTGGCGCACAGTCAACGTGTGGGTTCGCAGCGGCCTGTCCGACCGGCTCGGACAGCTCCTCGCCGAGCAGGACGACAACATACTCCACAAGCCCTACACCCAGCTCGAAGCCGCCGGCCTCTACCGCGAGATCAAGCAGGTCATGGCCGAGGACGCCGCCCGCCGGAAGTCCGCCACCCAGTTCAGCAGCGAGAACCAGCCGGGAAACGACGGTCCCGCAAAATTTGCGGGACCGTCGAGCGCCCTCGGCGATGCACGGGAGCAAGCGGCGGCGATGATTCCCGGCGGTGCGTCGCACACGACGCTGGAGAAGATCGGCTACCTCGAAGACATCGCCAAGAACCCCGCTCAGCCCGAGACGTTGCGCGCCGAGGCCGCCGCCGGGCTGGAACGGATCGAGGCCGGCGATCCGGTGCATCCGATCTACCAGGCGATCCGCGACGCCGACACCACCACACGGGAACGACGCGAAGCCGAGCTGCACGCCCGCGCCGAAGCAGCCGTGGCCCAGGCGAAGTCGATCAAGAAGGGCAAACGCACCCCACCGCGACCACTGCCGCTCGTCACCGACAACGGCCAACCTGTCCGCTACCCGCTGCGCGCGTTCATCCAGACCTGGGGCGAGCTGACGAACTGGTGGACCCACTACGACGCCGACACCCTCGCCGCCGAGCTGACCGACGAGCAGTTCGAGAACTTCCTCGCCACCGCCGACGGCACCGTCCGGTTCGCCGACGCCCTCCGATCCGCCCGCGAAGGCGCGGCGGAGCGGCCACGACTCCGCGCGCTCTGACCACAGCCCAAGGTGCGGGTGCGCACCTGCTCGGCATGAGCCCTGCACCCACCAATCCCCGGAACCGCCGCCGACTCGTCGCCCCCACCGCCGCCGGCATCGTCCTGCTGCTCCTCGCCGGTGTCGGCGTCTACGGACTCCTCACCGGCCCCCGCAGCAACACCAGCCCCGACCCCGACCCCGACCCGGAGCCTGGCCCGGTCACGACGGCACCGCCGACCGTGGCCCCGAGTACGCCTCGTCCGCCGCGGGTTCCAGCGGTTCCGCGTTCGGCCGATCCCGAGACGTTCGCTCGCGGCGTCGCGTCCACGCTGTTCGCGTGGGACACGGCTTCGGGGCTGTGGCCGCTGGACTACACCTCGGCGATCCTCGCGGTCGGTGACCCCAGCGGGGACGAGCAAGCCGGGCTTGCCTCCGACGTGGCCGCGTACCTGCCGACCCGAGACGCTTGGATCGAGTTGCGGCAGTACGCCACCCGCCAGCACCTCACCATCGACACCGCGTACGTCCCCGACGCCTGGGCCGAGGCGGTAGCGCAAGCCCAGCCGGGCCAGCTCGCGGCCGGCACGACGGCCTTCACGATCGAGGGCACCCGCCACCGTGCCGGGGTCTGGAACGGACAACCGGTCACCAGCGAGCATCCGGTCGCGTTCACCGTGTTCGTCGTCTGCGCCCCGACCTACCCGACCTGCCACCTGCTGCGGCTCTCGCAGCTCGACAACCCGCTGCGCTGAAGGGGCTGTCGTCGTGTTCCGCAAAGCCGCCATCGCAGCCCTGGCGCTGCTGTTCATCGCCCCCGCCGCAGCACTCCTCGGGGTCGGGGTGCTGATGAACCCCGCTGCCGCCTACTGCGCAACCCCTGCCGGGAGCGTGAACCTCGGCCCGATCCCGGACTCGCTCACCGTGACCACAGCCAACGGAGAGACCTTCACCCTGAATCGCCGGCAGCTCACGCACGCGGCCACGATCATCACGGTCGGCAACGGCATCACCGACGTGGGCCGGCCGGGAATCAAGATCGCGCTGATGGCCGCGCTCACCGAGTCCACGCTGCGGATGCTCACCAACACGAGCGCCTACCCGGAGTCGGCGAACTACCCGAACGACGGCAACGGCGGCGACCACGACTCACTCGGCCTGTTCCAGATGCGCCCCCGATCCGGGTGGGGCACGGTCGCAGAGCTGATGGACCCGACCTTTCAGGCGCGGGCGTTCTTCGGCGGGCCGACAGGACCGAACTACCCCTCACCGCGCGGCCTGCTCGACATCCCCGGCTGGCAACAGATGGACCCCGGCGAAGCCGCCCAAGCCGTCGAGGTGTCCGCCTACCCCGACCGCTACCGCAACTACGCGCCCGTCGCCGACAGCATCCTCGCCGCCCTCACCAACGGCGACAGCGCTCCGGTTGGCGTGGGTGGTCCGGCAGTCTTGTCGTCGCGGGTGGTGTTCCCGCTACCCGAGGGCACCTGGGTGCTGACCTCGCCGTTCGGGATGCGAGTGCACCCGATCACGGGCGAACGGAAGCTGCACACCGGCACAGACTTCGCCGCACACGACGGCACCCCGATCCTCGCCGCCGCGGACGGCACCGTCACCGTCGCGGAGTTCTCCGGCGGGTACGGCGGCCTCATCGTCATCGAGCACACCATCGACGGCAAGACCGTCGCGACCGCGTACGCGCACACGTGGCAGAGCGGCATCCACGTCCGCCGCGGCGACCGCGTGAGCGCCGGGCAGCACATCGGCGATGTCGGCTCTTCCGGCATGAGCACCGGCGCACATCTGCACTTCGAGGTCCGGCCCGGCGGCACGAACGGTGAGGCCATCGACGCCGCCGCCTGGCTCAACGAACACGGGGCCGCGAACCTGCCCACGGCGACCAGCGGATCACCCGCCTCCTGCAACAACGCCACTGCGGGCGCTCCGACCG
>CAXAWD010000507.1:0-2953 GCA_963972325.1 uncultured Acidimicrobiaceae bacterium | reverse complement strand
GGCATGAAGGCCGTCACCACCGGCGAGGTCGTCAAGACCGTCCGGGCCCGTGACCTGTGGCGTCAGATCGCCCAGGCCTCGTGGGAGTGCGCCGACCCGGGCCTCCAGTTCGACACCACGATCAACAAGTGGCACACCGCGCACAACACGGGTCGCATCAACGGCTCCAACCCGTGCTCGGAGTACATGCACCTCGACAACTCGGCGTGCAACCTCGCGTCGATCAACCTGCTGAAGTACCTCGACCTCGACGCCGACAACGGCACCGACAGCTTCGACGTCGACGGCTACATGCACACGATCGAGACGATCTTCACGGCGCAGGAGATCCTGGTCGGCCGGGCCGACTACCCGACGCCCGAGATCGGTGAGACGAGCCGCAAGTTCCGCCAGCTCGGCATCGGCTACGCCAACCTCGGCGCGCTGCTGATGGCGCTCGGCTACGCCTACGACTCGCCCGAGGGTCGGGCCTGGGCCGGGGCGCTCACGTCGCTGATGACCGGTCACGCCTACGCCACGAGCGCCAAGACCGCGGCCCGCCTCGGGCCGTTCGAGGGCTTCGAGGAGAACGAGGAGCACATGCTCCGCGTGCTCGGCATGCATCGTGACGCCAGCTACCAGATCGACAACGACGACGTCGTGCCCGACGACCTCCTGTCGGCCGGGCAGCGCGCCTGGGAGAACGCGGTGCGCGACGGCCAGGAGCACGGCGTGCGCAACAGCCAGGCATCGGTGCTGGCGCCCACGGGCACGATCGGCCTGATGATGGACTGTGACACCACCGGCATCGAGCCCGACCTCGGTCTGGTGAAGACCAAGAAGCTGGTCGGCGGCGGCACCATGTCGATCGTCAACCAGACGATTCCTCGTGCGCTGCGCCGTCTCGGCTACGACGCCCAGCAGGTCGACGACATCATCGCCTACATCGACGAGCAGAAGTCGATCCTCGGGGCGCCACACCTGGCCGCCGAGCACGTGCCGGTGTTCGCCTGCTCGATGGGCGACAACACGATCCACTACGAGGGTCACGTCCGGATGATGGGTGCGGTGCAGCCGTTCCTGTCGGGCGCGATCTCCAAGACGGTCAACATGCCCGAGGACGCCAGCGTCGAAGACGTCGAGGCGTTGCACCAGCTCAGCTGGGAACTCGGCCTCAAGGCGGTCGCCGTGTACCGCGACAACTGCAAGGTCGGCCAGCCGCTGTCCACCACCAAGAAAGACGGTGCGACCGACGACGTCGACGGTGCCGCGGCCGCCACCGAGGTGGTCGAGAAGATCGTCGAGAAGATCGTCCACAAGCCGATCCGCCAGAAGCTGCCGCGGACCCGTACGTCGAAGACGTTCGAGTTCCGGGTCGCCGACCTCAAGGGTTTCGCCACGATCGGCGAGTACGAGAACGGTCAGCCGGGCGAAGTGTGGCTCACCGTGTCCAAGCAGGGTTCGACCCTGTCGGGCATCATGGACGCGCTCGCCAAGTCGATCAGCCACGGCCTCCAGTACGGCGTGCCGTTGCGGGCGTACGTCGAGGCGTTCACGAACATGAAGTTCGAGCCGGCCGGCATGACCGACGACCCCGACGTCCGGTTCGCCGGGTCGATCGTCGACTACCTGGTCCGCCGCCTGGCGCTCGAGTACATGAGCTACGAGGAGCGGGCCGAGCTCGGCATCTTCACGATCGAAGAGCGCACCCAGCCGACGCTGCCCGGCGTCGAGGAGGCGGTCACCGAGACCAGCAACGGCACCGAGATCGTGCCCGACCCCGCCAGCATCCCGTCGGTCGATGAGCTCGTCGCCGGCATGGAGTCGGGTGCGCTGCCACCAACGGTGGAGGACAACACCCCGGCTCGCGGCATCGTCAATGCGTCCAAGCCGATCGATGCGCCGATGTGCATGCAGTGCGGTGTGCACATGGTGCGCGCCGGTAGCTGCCACGCCTGCCCCAGCTGCGGCAGCACCAGCGGCTGCAGCTGACGCTGCGCACGCCGGTCACAACCGATACCGACGGGTCGATGCCCGCACCTTCCGGCCGTGGCCGGTGGGTGCGGGCATCGGCCGTGTATCGGATCGACACCGATCGGCGTGCTCGGGCGGTTGGTACGATGGCGTCATGTCCGGTGTTGTGGCATCGATTCGTCGATTCTGGCGTGCGTTCCGACAGGGGCCGGGCCCGGGGGTCAGGCACCACGGCCACGATCTCGCCCGCACCGCGAAAGACGCCCACACGATCACCCGCATCAGCAGTGGCGGCGGCAACACTTCTGCGGTCGATCGGCACGTCTCGAAGGGCGCGAGCGACTACGCGAAGTCGTTCGGCAAGGGCGAGTAGTGCCCGCCGCGCCGCCGGGGTGAAGTCGCCGGGGCGAACTCGGGACCTTCGGCCTTGTCGGACGACACCCGGCTCGGCCAGACTCGCAGGAGATCGACATCGGCACGCTTCCCATCACGGACGGCCCCATGCTCAGCGAACTCACATCACCAGGTCGGGCGTCCGGCCCCGTGCAATCCCCCCAGACGGGTCGAACTGCCCCGCCGTCACCCCCCGAGGAGTTCTGATGGCCGCACTCGACCTGGCCCGATGGCAGTTCGGTGTCACGACCGTCTACCACTACTTCTTCGTGCCGATCACGATCGGGCTGTCGCTCCTCGTGGCGATCATGCAGACGTGGTGGCTGCGCACGCGGAACCCCGAGTGGCTGCGCATCACCAAGTTCTTCGGCAAGCTGTTCACGATCAACTTCGTGCTCGGTCTCGCCACCGGCATCGTGCAGGAGTTCCAGTTCGGCATGAACTGGTCGGACTATTCCCGGTTCGTCGGCGACATCTTCGGCGCTCCGCTCGCGATCGAGGCGCTCCTGGCGTTCTTCCTCGAGAGCACGTTCCTCGGGCTGTGGATCTTCGGCTGGGGTCGCATCCCCGAGAAGTTGCACCTCGGCGCGATCTGGCTGGTGCACAT
>CAXAWD010000506.1:0-2962 GCA_963972325.1 uncultured Acidimicrobiaceae bacterium | reverse complement strand
TGTTCGTCGAGCGCCTGCTCGGCGTCGTGCAGCCCATCTGACTCGTTCGTCTCAGGGAGCGGTGTCCGGCGTGGCGCCGCGCACGTCGATCACCAGCGTCGTGCGTTCTTCCACCACCGGGAACACCCCGGCGTCGGGCGGCGAGAGTTCGGTCACGTCGACCGTACGACCGTCGCAGTCGATGAACTCCGCGGTGCCGACGACCTGCTCCACCACGCACGTCGGATCGCGATCGGCCGGGTATGCCCAGTAGACCCGCCAGCCGTCGGCCGCCACGTCGCCCTCGTGGTCGACGACGATCGACCGGGTACCGATCGCCGTGCCGAGTTCGGGGAACAGCAGCGGGCCGTCCTCCGCGACCGTCTCGGACAGCGACTCGACGTTCCCGATCGTGAACACGCTCGGGGCGAGACGATCGGTGGCGTCGGTCTCGCCGCCGGAGATGTACGCAGCGATCGCCCAGGTGAAGCCGCCGAGTGCGGCGAAGGCGAGGATGCCACCGAGCACCGGCATGACCGCCCGGGCGAACGGGGAACGGAATTCTGGCAGTCGCACCCCACCAGTCTGCCGTCGTGTGCCGTGCAATTCGTGATGTTCCCGAGTGTCGGTCGGGCGGCCCGCGGTGCACCGGTTGGTCGACGGGGTGGGGGAGCGAATAGGGTCAACGTCCTGTGAAGCGCCCGTACCGAGTCGTCGTCGCGAAGCCTGGCCTCGATGGCCACGACCGCGGCGCCAAGACGATCACCCGCGCGTTGCGCGATCACGGCTTCGAGGTGATCTACACCGGCCTCCATCAGACCCCGGAGCAGATCGCCGAGACCGTGCTCCAGGAAGACGCGGACGCGATCGGCCTGTCCCTGTTGTCGGGTGCCCACCTGACGCTGTTCCCTCGCGTGGTCGAAGAGCTCCGGTCTCGCGGCCTCGAGGATTCGCTCGTGTTCGGCGGTGGGGTCATCCCCGACGCCGACGTGCGAGCGCTCAAAGACCAGGGCATCGCCGAGATCTTCCAACCCGGTGCATCCCTCCGGGCGATCAGCACGTGGCTCGAGTCCGCGCTCGACGAACGCAACACCGAACCAGCTCAACTCTAGGAAGGCATCCCGTGGACCTGTTCGAATACCAGGGCAAGCAGTACTTCGCCCGCTACGACATTCCGGTCAGCGCCGGCGGCCCGGCCGACACCGTCGACGGGGCGGTCGCCGCTGCCAACGACGCGGGGTACCCCGTCGTCGTCAAGGCGCAGGTGCAGGTCGGCGGCCGGGGCAAGGCCGGGGGCATCAAGCTCGCCGACAACGAAGCCGAGGTCCGCGAACACGCGGGCAACATCTTGGGCATGGACATCAAGGGGCACGTCGTGCGTCGCCTCTGGGTCGAGCACGCATCCGACATCGACGAGGAGTACTACGTCAGCTTCACGCTCGACCGCAGCGCCAAGAAGCACCTGATGATGCTGTCCCGCGAGGGTGGTGTCGAGATCGAGGTCGTCGCCGAGGAGAACCCCGACGCGATCGTCAAGTTGCACATCGACCCGGTCGACGGCCTCTCCGCCGAGACGGCTCGCCAGGCGTGCATCGACGCCAACCTGCCCGAGCGGGCGATCGAGGGTGCGACCGACATCATCGTGAAGCTGTACCGCTGCTACGACGAGGGCGACTGCGACCTCGCCGAGATCAACCCGCTCATCCTCAAGCCCACGGGCGAGGTGCACGCGCTCGACGCCAAGGTCACGCTCGACGAGAACGCCGAGTTCCGCCATCCCGAATGGAACGACTTCCGCGGCCTCACCGAGATGGACGACCGCGAGAAGATGGCCGCCGAGAAGGGCCTGCAGTACATCGGCCTCGACGGCACCGTCGGCATCATCGCCAACGGCGCCGGGCTCGCCATGTCGACGCTCGACGTCGTCAACCAGGTGGGCGGCTCGGCCGCCAACTTCCTCGACATCGGCGGCGGCGCCAACGCCGACGTGATGGCCGGTGCGCTCGAGGTGATCAACTCCGACGACAAGGTGAAGAGCATCTTCATCAACATCTTCGGTGGCATCACACGCGGTGAAGAGGTCGCCAAGGGCATCGTGGAGGCGCTCGGCCGCGTCGATCTGAAGGCGCCGATCGTGATCCGTCTCGACGGCACCAACGCCGAGGAGGGCCGCCAGATCCTCCTCGACGCCGGTATCCCCGAATCCAAGCTGCGCTCCGAGCCGACGATGCTCGACGCCGCCCGAGCCGCCGTTTCGCTGGCGAACTGAACGAACGAATCGAGAAGGATCGAACGACATGGCAATCTTCGTTGACGAGAACACCAAGGTCCTCGTGCAGGGCCTCACCGGCGGACAGGGCAAGTACCACGGCCTCCGCAACCGCGACTACGGCACCCAGATCGTCGGCGGCGTCACGCCCGGCAAGGGTGGCCAGGACGTCGACGGCATCCCGGTCTTCGACTCGGTCGCCGAGGCCGTCGAGGCCACCGGGGCGAACGCGTCGTTCGCCGCGGTGCCGCCCAAGTTCGCGTCCGGCGCGATCATGGAGGCCGCCGAGGCGGGCATCGGGTTCGTCGTCTGCATCACCGAAGGCATCCCCGCCCAAGACGAGGCGAAGGTCTACAACCGGCTGGTTCGCGACTTCCCGAACACCCGACTCCTCGGCCCGAACTGCCCGGGCATCATCAGCCCCGGGAAGTGCAACATCGGCATCACCGCCGGTGAGATCGCACAGGAGCCCTCGGCCGACGGCCCCAACGTGGGCATCGTCTCGCGCTCGGGCACGCTGACGTACCAGGCGCTCTACGAGTTGAAGCAGAAGGGCATCGGCGTGTCGACGTGCGTCGGCATCGGCGGCGACCCGGGCCCGGGCACCAACTTCATCGACTGCCTCAGCGAGTTCGAGGCCGACCCCGAGACCCACGCGATCATGATGATCGGTGAGATCGGCGGCTCGGCCGAAGAGGAGGCCGCGGAGTACAT
>CAXAWD010000505.1:0-2972 GCA_963972325.1 uncultured Acidimicrobiaceae bacterium | reverse complement strand
CCCACGCCGCCGTCGGCGACATCGCCATCGAGTCGGCCCACCTGACCGTCGCCACGTCGATGCCCGCCACCATCGAGGCGTGGCTCAGCACCTCTCCGATCGACGAGTCCGGGCAGATCCCGACGGCCACCGATCCGACCCACCACTTCACCACCCCGGCCGACTGGACGCAGTGGGAACTCGCCATGGGCGACCTCGCCGACGAGACCACCTACCACGTCCTCGTGCGGGCCACCGACGAGAACGGCAAGCGTGACCACCAGGTCGGCAGCTTCACCACGCTCGAGGCGCCGCCCGTCCCGGTCAGGGTGTCGGTCGACCGCATCGACGTGTCGAACAGTGGCGACGTGATCGGCCGAGGCGAAGTGCGGTTCGCCTTCGCCTACGACGGCCACCTGGTCGGACAGATCTCGGAACAGAAGCTGAAGGACTCGGCGACGCTGCGTCCGACCGACCACAACTTCATCACGACGGCGCTCGACGACGACGAGCGGTTGCAGGGCCTCGTGACCTGGGCGGGCGAGCGTGACGTGTCACTGACCGGATTCTGTGAGTCACCCGTCGGCGGCGTCGAATGCCACGGCATCAACTGGACCGCAGCGTTCGGTGGCCAGCACACGATCGCCGAGATCCTCGAGTTGCCGACGTGCGGCGAGTTCGGGTTCGACAGCGACGCCGCCGACGACCACTGCGAGCGGGTCGACGGATACGAGGGCATCGGCGACTACGTGCACTTCCACGTCTTCGTCCGCTACGCCGTCGGCTGACACCCGAGCCCGCCTCACCCGAGATGTCGAGTTGTGCCTGGCACAACTCGACATCGAACGGAGCGAAGCAAGAATCGCTCCGTTCGGGGCCGCTAGCGCAGCAGGTTGCGGACCGCGGCTTCGAGCACTCGGGCCGTGAGCGCCACCTCGTCGATCGACACACGTTCGTCGACGGCGTGGGCGTGAGTGATGTCACCCGGGCCGAACACCACGCACGCAGCCCCGGCCTCACGACGCCACAGCGCCATGTCACACCCGTACGGCACCCCGATCGTCGCGGGCCGTGACCCTGTCTCCGACTCGGCGGCGTCGCACAACGCCGTCACCAGCGGATCGTCGGGGTCGATCGACGACGATCCGAACGCCGCACCCGTTCGTTCGATCCTCGGCGGGTGCGCATCGAGCCACGGATCACCCGCGATCGCCTCGCGCAGCGTGCGCTCGAACCGGGCCTCCGCTTCCGCGATCGATTCGTCGATCGTCACGCCGACCCGCAGCTCGGCGGTGATCTGCTCCATCACGTTCGACGCCCACACACCGCCGTGCACGACGCCGATCGTCGTCGGGTACGGCAGGCCGGTGGCCTGCATCGCCGGGTTGCGCTCGGCGTCGTTGAGCTCCCGTTCGAGCCGCTCGACCGCCGAGTACACCGTGATGAAGTGCTCGAGCGCCGACTCGCCGAGCAACCGGGTCGCGGCGTGAGCGGAACGCCCCTCGACCTCGATCGTGTAGGTCAGCGCACCACCGTGGGCGACGACGACCCGTGGACCCTCCGGACCCGACGTCGGCTCGGGAACGATCACGAGGTCGCCGGTCCACCCCCGACGGATCGCCGCCAGGGTGCCGGTTCCGCCGTCCTCCTCCCCCGGCACCGCGACGAACCGCAACTCACCGGCGAAGTCGCGGTCACCATTCGCGATCCGTGTGAACGCCTCGATCGCGGCGACCACCCCGCCCTTCATGTCGGCGCTGCCACGCCCGAACAGCACGTCACCGTGGAGCTCGCCTGCGGGATCACGGCTCCACTTCGCACGATCGCCGACCGGCACGACATCGACGTGCCCCGTGAGCACCACGGTGGGGCCCGGACGCGTCCCAGCGACCCGCGCCGCCACCACCGGGACCTCGTCACGCTCGACCTCACGGCCCGGATACGCCGAGTCGGTCTCGAGCTCCGACATCGGCGTGACCCACCGGTCGACCTCGTCGGCCACCGGCGCCAACCACGACGCGACCAGGTCGATCGCCGGGTGCTCGTGTCCCGTCTCCGACGACGCCGCGACCAGCGCAAGCGTCCGCCCTGCAAGGTGGCCGTTCATCGGCACTCGATCATCGTCGCTCGCCCCCGTGGCTCGTGATGCACCGGGACGGCGCATCGAGCCGTATCACTACCAGACCGCGACCCGCCACCGACACGCCGATGGCCGACGGGATCCGCTCGGGTCCGCATCCGACCGTTCAGGCGTCAGAAGGCGACGGCTGTTTCGAGGAGGGGGTGGGTCGCCGGCGCTCGGCCCGAGACGATCCGGCAGAACTCGAATGCGTCGAGCTCGATCGTCTCGCCATCGGAACCGGCCGCGATCGTGCCGCCGGCATCGCCGGTCAACGTGAGCACCACCAGTTGCGCATGGCGGGCACACCATTCCACCGCGACGTCACTGACGATCTCCCGGTCGATGTCGTCGATGCCCGCCCGCCCGCTCCACCTGGGTGGCGATCAGCGCGCGGCAGCGAGGAACTCGCCGCGGGTTTCGGCGTGACGCCGATCGCGCGTCGTCGACCCGGTGGCCACGCTCCGACCGCAGCGGACTCGGTCGCCTCGGAGGCGGCCGTCGGTTGTTCGAACATCGTTCGTGTATCGAACGCCGCTCGGAGTGTGTCGACGACGCACGTCGGTCGGCGTGATGACGCCCCGGCCGAGACGAACCGGACCGACCTCGATGGGTCCGCTCTCCCTGCATGTGGTTCGGGCTCGGTCGCCTCGCTGGCGGCGACGAGCGCGTACGAATGAACGGAGCGACCCTGGTTCGCTCCGTTCGCGGGGATACCGTGCGGAACGTGGGGGTGTATCGCGATCGCATCCTGCCGCGGCTCGTCGATCGGGCGTGCGGCACTCCTGAGTTGCAGGCGTGGCGCGAGCGGGTCGCCGACGGGTTACACGGCACGGTGGTCGAGATCGGGTTCGGGTCGGGGCTGAACGTCGCC
>CAXAWD010000504.1:0-2976 GCA_963972325.1 uncultured Acidimicrobiaceae bacterium | reverse complement strand
CGGGCACCACCTCGAACCGCTCGGCCGCCCACTGCTCCATGACATCCATGCCCTCATCATCGCTCGCGGCAACACCGCTGCTCGCGCACGGGCCGGCGCGTCGGGCCGGTTCGATCTCTGGGATGATGGGGCCATGGCCGAGATCGAGCTGTTCGACCGTCGCTGGGCAGGCACGGTCGCCGGCTGGGCGGGCGACGCCGACGCCGCGATGCTCTGGTGCTCGTTGCCGTCGGTGACGAGCGAGACCGTGGAGGCGTGGGCCGACTCGCCATCGGTCGAGGCGTACGTGCTCCGCGACGCCGAACGGGTCGCCGCCTACGGCGAGGTCTGGGTCGACGCCGACGAACAAGAAGTCGAGCTCGCACACCTGATCGTCGATCCGTCACAACGAGGATCGGGTTTCGGCACGCAGCTGGTCGTCTCCCTCGTCGAGCAGGCACGGCGTCACTATCCGATGGTCGCCCTGCGCGTCCACTCACGCAACGACATCGCGATCCGGTGCTACCGCGCCGCCGGTTTCGAGCGGGTCAGCGCCGCGGAAGAGACCGCATGGAACCGGGGTCAGCCGGTCGACTACGTCTGGATGACGCACCGCCGGGCCTGAACGACGGCGCCTCGCCGGGCAACGAACCGCCCACGCTGCGCCGTCGGCAAATAGGCTGGGGCGATGGCGCGTGACACCCACGATGCAGCCGTCGGCGCTTCCACCGACGACGGGATTCACTCGATGCTGTCCGAGCTCGAGGACGCCGACTTCCAGCTCGTCGATCCGCCCGACGACGTCTGGGCCGGGATCGAGGCGGCGATCACGTCGGCGCCGACATCATCGCCGGGCGAACCCGTGGTGCGCGACCTGCCCGCGAACACCATCGTCGAGTACACGATCGATGCGAACGACGTGGTCGTCTCCGTCGGGCAGAACTGGGCCGATTTCGCACGCGACAACGACGCCCCCGAACTCGTGGCACCGCCGACGGACCGCACCCTGTGGTCGTACTTCGACGGTGAGGAGACCACCGACGTGTGGCGGCTCCTGGTCGAACGCGTGCGCGCCGGCGGGCAGCCAGCCGAGGTTCCGCTGCGATGCGATGCACCCCACGTCCGCCGGTGGCTGAAGATGTCCATCACGCCGGGTTCCGACGGCACGGTCACCTTCCGTTGCGAGCTCGTGTTCGAAGAGGCACGGGAGTCGGTGTCGCTCCTCGACACCAACTCGGAACGCGACGTCGAACTGCAGCCCGTGCCGCTGTGCACCTGGTGTGCCCGGGTGCAACACGACGACCGGTGGGTCACCATCGAACAGTTCGTCCAGAGCGCCCGCCTCTTGGAGCGGTCGTCGGTCCCGCCGCTCGCCCACGGCATCTGCGCAACCTGTCGCGACCAGATGTCGGCCGAGCTGCTCGTCCCCGGCCGCCACGGCGAGTCGTCGACCTGACCGGTGTGGCGGGCCCGACCGGCCGGTCACGCACTCCCCGACTGCCTCACGGCGACTCAACCGGTCTCAACGCGGATCGGCACAGCGCGCACGAGATCATCTCGACCCCTTCAGCTTGAACCACCCGTAGGCGAGGCTCGCCACGAGGAGCACACCGGCGATGAGCGTGAGCCACAGCAGCCCCTCGATGACGGCGCCGAGGATGCCGAGCGCCGCGAGAATGATCAGAACGATCAGCAGTGTCACCATGTCGCCGAGGGTGCCCAGCCGGCCGGATCTCACACCTCACGTTGCGTGAAGGGGTCCGTCCGGGGCGATCGGCGACCCGACCTCACCCGGCGCTGAGCAGCCCGCCGTCGACCACGATCTGGGAGCCGGTCATGAACGAGGCACCCTCGGAACAGAGGAACACGACGACGCGAGCGATCTCGTCAGGTTGACCGATCCGACCCATCGGCTGATCGTTCTCGAGCGCCTCCGCCATGTCCGGATTGTCCTCCATCGCACGCGCGACCATCGGGGTCTCGATCGCCGAGGGGTGGATCGACAGGACCCGAATGCCCTCCTCGGCGTACTCCAGCGCCACCGCCTTGGTGAGCCCGGCCACGCCGTGCTTCGACGCCGTGTACGGCACGAGCTGCGGATAGCCCCGCAGGCCCGCCGTCGACGACGTGTTCACGATCACGCCGCCACCACGCTCGAGCATCGCCGGGATCTCTGCCTTGACGCAGTGGAAGACACCGAACAGATTCAGCTCCACGACGCGGCGGAACTCGGACGTGTCCATCTCGCCGACGCGCATCTGCTTTCCCTCGGTACCGGCGTTGTTGTACGCGAAGTCCAGCCCGCCGTAGTGGTCGGTGCAGGCCTGAACCATCTGCGCGACCGCCGCCTCGTCGGTGACGTCACACTCCACGAACGTGGCCGAGCCGCCCGCTGCCTCGATGTTCGAGACGGTTTCCGCACCACCGTCGGCGTCGATGTCGGCGACGACGACCGAAGCTCCGTTCGCGGCAAAGGCTTCGGCGGTCGCACCTCCGAGCCCGGAGCCCCCTCCCGTGACCAGTGCGACCTTGTTCTCCATGTCGGTGCTCATCAGCGATGTTTCCTTCCTGTCGTCGGTTCAGTGCAAGCGCGCGGTGGAGCCCGGGGCTCGACATCGCGCTACCCGATCCCTACCCGTCAGCCGCCGAGCCCAATCCCGGGATCCCCACCCACCCGACGTGGCAACCACATGCTGCGGATCGCCGGCGGTCGTGTGCCATCGTGAGGCGGATGGACGATCGCGACGAGGTCCCGGGCGACGAGCGTTCGATCCCCGGTCCGGCACCTCACGCGCACCACCACGGCGATCCCCCGTCGGTCCACCCCGACGCCGGCCGCCACCTGTGGTCGACCGTCGCGATCTGTGGTCTCGTCACCATCGTGGCGCTCGTCGCGCTCTGGCCGCGCGGTGACGACACCGGTTCCGACCCGCTGGTCCTCGACGCCGACACGATCAGCGCCGAGGTCGTCGCGACCGACGAGCAGCCCTGTTCCTA